>JAGGUP010000001.1 GCA_021158405.1 Bacteroidales bacterium | reverse complement strand
TTAAAACAGCCAATGCGTTTATATCAACTTGCACGAATAGTTCTGATATACTATCATTTGCATTGAATACCTTTGTCTTAAAAACATTTCCCGGATAATCTTCCTGATAAAATCTGGAATGATTAATTTGTGAATACTTACCCGTAACACAGGAGGAGAAAATAGCCGCCAATGCCATTAGAAAAAAAATCTTTTTATACATAACTTTAAGTTTTGGAGAGAAAATCCAAGAACTATGCCAGATTTCAATTTCCAGCTTTAAAATTGATTTTTTTTTGACTCTCAAAGCATTTAGATTTGCACTTAAAATCTAAACAGTGAAATTTATAGGTTTACTTTCAGATACACACTCTTATTATCATCCCAAGTTAGAAAGTTTCTTTAAAGAAGTGGATGAAATTTGGCATGCCGGTGATATTGGTTCTATTGGAATCCTGGATCGTTTAAAGCAATTTAAACCAACCAAGGCAGTCTGGGGAAATATTGATGGTACAAATATTAGATTAGAGCTTAAGGGAACGGAAATTTTCTATTGTGATAAAGTAAAAGTAATGCTTACTCATATTGGCGGTTATCCGGGGCATTATCATTCAGGAATTAAGAAAAAACTGAAAGAGGAACAGATACAACTATTTATTAGCGGGCATTCGCATATACTCAAAGTAATGAACGACCCATCGCTTAATTTGCTTCATATGAATCCCGGATCTGCTGGTATACAAGGCATTCACCAACGAATAACCATGTTGCGATTTAAAATTGATGGAAATAGGATTGAGGATTTGGAAGTGTATGACGCTCCTCGTAAAGAGAATTAGCGTAATCTATCCATTGATTTTACAAATTTTTCGTCCTTTTTCACACTTCTAAATGCCAATACCAAAAACAATAAGATAAGAGCAGGCAAAAAACTATTCATATGATAGATAGCCTGAACGCCTAATTTTCCTTCAAGAGTATTTATATAACCAAAGAAGAATCCACCTAAAAGAATGATTGAAATAAAAATATTGATTTTTATCCATAACATTTGCTTAGCACGATTTTTATACAAAAAGATAGATATCAATGCAAAAAACGTAATTAAAACAAGTGCTGCGACCAAAGGCCAAGTGAAATACATTGAAAATGGACTAGTTTCTCCCGGGATAAGATTCTCTATATAAAGGCTATGAAAATGAAAACTAATGGTTTCGCCATAAAAATCAGCCAAAGGCATTTTTTCAAAAGGAATAAGCATAAGTGTACTGGCTATAGCGACCAGAGCCAGATATACGGATTGAATTCGTTGAATCATAATTACAAAAATTTTAGATCGCAAAGATAAGGGCATTTATTTTTATAGGAAATATCTTTTTTTACATTTCGTATATTATTTTTTGTATTTTTGCTATTCAATTATTCCAATAAATTTCGAGAAAATTCAATTTATCTATTTCTGTAGATTACTTCTAATACAATAAAAAAATATTTAAACAATTATCATGTACGATATTATCGAACTCAATGGGAAGCTACTTCCTGAATTGAAAGAAATCGCTAAAAACCTTAATGTTCCTAAGTACGAAAAGCTTCCTAAACAAGATTTAATTTACAAAATTTTAGATCAGCAAGCTCTTAATCCTAGCAACGATATTCTGGAAAAAGAAAAAACCGAATCGAAAAGAAACATTCGCGAAAAGCGCCAACGGATTCAAAAAAAACCGGAAGGATCCTCTTTTCCTGCTAAAATTTCTCCAAAAGACTCTGCTACTTCAACCAATGTAAAAAAGCCTCAAGAAAGAAAAGCAATACCAAAACCTAAAGAAAATCAAAGTTCAAAGCTTGAAAACGCTTCTATTATAAAAGAAGAAAATGCTAAAATAGAGACTACTGAACCTGCAGAAAAGCAAGATAAATCAGCTCCTATCAAAAGATCAAAACCAAATCCTCGTCCACGAGGACGTAAGAAAATTGAGTCAGCTACTAAAACAGATGAGGAAGTTGCGGAACAAAAATCAGTGATAAAAGAGACTTTGGCAGAAACTGATCCTCTTTCAGAAACTATTAAAAAAGAGGATGAAATTCAGCAAGCGATTAAAATTTCTAACGAGAAAGAGGAATCGATAGAAAAACCTGTTGAAAGGCCACGCCCCCGACAAGAACGTGTTGTTAAACCTCAAGTAGAAAAGCCCAAGTTTGCACATGAAGTGGAAGGTATTATTAATAGTGAAGGAGTTTTAGAAATTATGCCTGATGGTTATGGTTTTTTGCGCTCTTCAGATTATAATTATCTCAATTCTCCTGATGATATTTATGTCTCGCAATCGCAAATCAAGCTTTTTGGTTTAAAAACAGGCGACACCATTGAAGGAAGTATCCGTCCTCCAAAAGAAGGAGAAAAATATTTTCCATTAATTAAAGTGAGTTATATCAATGGCAAACTACCTGAAGATGCACGTGATAGGATTCCTTTTGATTACCTCACTCCTCTTTTTCCAAATAAGAAATTTAATTTGACGGGTCATGCAGAAGAAAATATTTCTGCTCGTATGATTGATTTATTTGCACCCATTGGAAAAGGTCAGCGTGGCTTAATTGTGGCTCAACCAAAAACCGGTAAAACAGTTCTTCTAAAAGATGTAGCGAATGCAATAGCAGCAAATCATCCGGAAGCTTATTTGATGATATTACTTATTGATGAGCGCCCTGAAGAAGTTACCGATATGCAAAGAAGTGTAAAAGCTGAGGTTATAGCTTCTACTTTTGACGAACCTGCCGATCGCCATGTAAAAATTGCTAATATCGTTTTGGAAAAAGCGAAAAGAATGGTGGAATGCGGACACGATGTAGTTATTTTATTGGATTCCATTACACGGCTTGCTCGCGCTTACAATACCGTAAGTCCTTCTTCGGGAAAAGTATTGTCAGGAGGTGTTGAAGCCAATGCCTTACAAAAACCAAAACGTTTCTTTGGCGCTGCTCGTCAGATTGAAAATGGCGGTTCTTTAACTATTATTGCAACTGCTCTTACAGATACAGGATCAAAAATGGATGAGGTTATTTTTGAGGAGTTTAAAGGAACCGGAAATATGGAGCTACAGCTTGATAGAAAATTATCCAATAAACGAATTTTCCCTGCTATTGATATTGTTGCATCAAGCACACGTCGCGATGATTTATTAGTAGATAAGGATATGTTACAACGTATTTGGATTTTAAGAAATCATTTAGCCGATATGAATCCTATAGAAGCTATGGAGTTTATTAAAGATAAGATTACTTATACTAAAAGTAACGAAGAATTTTTAATTTCAATGAATAGTTAATCTATTTTATAAGATATAAAACCGCTAATTCATTATGAATTAGCGGTTTTTTCATTACAAATAAAACACTATGAAACGAATAATCTTATTCAGCTTTTTCGTAGGAATATTACTGGTATCATGTAATTCAATTCCCAAAACAGGACCCTTTGAAACAAAAAAAATAATTACTGGATTTGGACCAGAAGACATAGTTTTGGATACTTTTTCTTCTGCTGAAAACCCAAGAATACTGGTAAGTTGTGCTACACGGCGTAATACAGATTCATTGACCAATGGCATCTATTGGATAGATTTGAAAACAGATTCAGTATTTGTATTTAATCGCTCAAATGAACCCGAAAACCTGGTCTTTAATCCTCATGGTTTTGATTTGATTCTTATCGATTCTATTCCACGTTTATTTATAATTACTCATGATGAGGAGAATCAGCAGCATCCAGTTGTTCGATATAAAGTTCTTAAGAGAACACTAGTCTTTGAAGCCATATATCAAGACGTTCTATTTAATTCCCCAAATGACATAAGTGCACTAAATGATGGCAGCTTCTTTTTAACTAATGATGCCGGAAAACGCCATAGCTTTATTGAACAAGCATTGAAATTAAAACATTCATCAGTTGTTTATTTCCCTAAGGATTTGAAGACTTATTATATTGATAATGAATTGAGTTATGCAAATGGAATTTATTTTGACAATCCCTATTTATATGTCAGTACAGTACGCCAGAATTCGATTTTTAAATTTACGATTAATGAAAATAAATCTATTAAAAAAGAAATGATTAGCGAAATTATTGGAGGTGATAATATAACAAAATATAAAAATAAATTTATTGTCGCAGCGCATCTTAACACATTTGCTTTTTTACGACATCAAAAAAAATCCACAAACCATTCTCCTTCTGTTATCTATCAGTTTGACCCAAAATCAGGAGAAAAAGAAGTCTTATTTTCTGATGATGGAAAATTAATTAGTGCTGCCTCAACAGCTATTCGTTACGATGATTATCTGTATATTTCACAAATCTTTGATAATTTTATATTGAAAGTGAAAATCTAATAAGGAGTAAAAATATTGGTTGGATGCTAATATGCTATCGAACTTGAATATTTTAACTTTTTGAAAATTAGACTTTTTTAATCTCTTTCAATCATCTATAAGTCTAATTTTGTACCTCAAGAATTTTTTTAGATAAGGCATTATAGTCCATGCCACCAAAATTACCAGAACTCATTAGAAGTAAGTTCATATTTTGCCAATTTTGCCTAAGCAAGAATTTTTGAAGTTCATCCGTATCTGTAAATACGATCAAATCGTCATTTGCAAAGGCTTGTTTTACTTCTTTTATTGAAATTGGAACTAATTTTTTATGCTCAAGAGTCTTTGGATTATAATAAACAATTGGAATATCTGTTTTATCCATTGCATTTGCATATTGCGAAAGAAAGGCTTTGTTTAAACTACTGAATGTATGTAATTCCATACAAGCTAGCAATCTTGAGTTCTTAAATTGTTCTTTTACTGCTGTTGTTGTCGCTTTTAATTTTGAAGGGGAATGAGCAAAATCTTTGTAAATAGTGGTTTTTTCATTCTTTCCTACAAGCTCTAAACGGTTTGAAGTTCCAGGGAAAGTGGTGATAGCATTGAAAAAATCTATAGGTTTAACGCCTAAAGCCTGACAAATATAACGGGCTCCGTTGATATTCTGTAGATTATGATCACCAAAAACTTTCAACGCAAAACGTTTGGCTTCAAATACGATAAATGTTTGTTTATTTTTAATTATCGAATCGCAGGCGCGGTAGGCGAAAGCTTTTATATCTTCTCTCCTTTCCTTTACCAGTTCGACCACATTATCATCGGAAGCAGCATAAACTAAAGTCCCTTCTTTTTCTATTAATTCGATAAACTTAGCAAACTGTTCTTTGTAATTATCAAAAGTGGGAAATACATTCATATGATCCCATGCAATTCCGCTTAGTAAAGCAATATTAGGTTTGTAGAGATGGAATTTTGGTCTGCGATCTATAGGAGAACTCAGATATTCATCCCCTTCCAAAACCATTATTTTAGCCTCTTTAGATAAGCGAACCATTACTTCAAAACCATCAAGTTTAGAACCAACCATATAATCTGGAGCATAACCTAATTGCTGAAGAACATGTAAAACCATTGCAGTTATGGTCGTTTTCCCATGGCTTCCACCAATTACTACACGAATTTTGTCCTTTGATTGCTCATAAAGATATTCCGGATAGGAGAAAATTGGTAAATTTAATGCTTTGGCTCGCAGAAGTTCAGGGTTGTCAATTCTAGCATGCATGCCTAAAATTACAGCATCAATAGATGTCGTTAATTTCTCAGGAAACCATCCAAATTTTTCAGGTAATAAATCATATTTAGCCAATCGTGATTTTGAAGGTTCAAATATTTCATCGTCAGAACCACTTACACTATTTCCTTTTAAATGTAGTGCAATTGCCAAATTATGCATGGCCGCTCCTCCAATGGCAATAAAATGAATATTCATACAGCTTTTAATTTTATGTGCTACTAAATTAGTGACATTTAAACCGTTTAATTTAGCTGATTGGATATTTTGTTAACAGGTCATTTTTAATCCAACAAGATAGTCTAATCGATATAATCAGTTTATTATTAATGTATTATATATTTTAAATTCGACTTTATATTTACTTACGAGTAAATTTATATTTTTATTTATTTGAAATAGTGGTTATGAACTATTTTTTTTGAAAAATAGGGAACTAGCTTACCAAGATTGCACTAGCTTGATCAATTTCTACATCTTTAATAAAGTTGTTTGGGCTATTTTCATTGATCTTGCTTCGTTCCACATTTAAATATTTTGATTAACATATTCCTTCTACCTGTAGAAAAATTAGAGCCATGTTGGGTGTTCTTTCAAGTATTTTCAGTTTAGGAGTTGTCTATTTTTATAACAAATATGTTCCACTTAGCTTAGACGGAAAAATCTGAAAAAGTCTATCTTTGCTGACTTAACAAATAGTATAACCCTATGCAAGCTCAAATTGAAGAATTACAAAACCTAAGTCTAAATAAAACACCTCAAGAAGTAATTAAATTCTTTCTTGAAAAATATGGTGACAGAATAGCCTTTTCAAATAGTTTAGGAGCCGAAGATCAGGTAATTACTGATATGATTGCAAAAATAGATAAATCAACAAAGATTTTCACTTTAGATACCGGACGCCTTTTTCCTGAAACTTTTGATTTGATCGATCGTAGCTCAAAACGGTATAATATATCAATTCAAGTCTATTTTCCTGATGCTCATCAGGTGGAAGAAATGGTAAAAGAAAAAGGGGTTAATTTGTTTTTTGAAAGTATCGAAAACAGAAAGCTATGTTGTCATATTCGTAAAATTGAACCTCTTAAGCGTGCCTTTAAAAGTTTGGATGTTTGGATTTGCGGATTAAGACGCGATCAAAGCGTTACCCGCACAGATATTCAAATGATAGAATGGGATGAAGCCAATGGATTAATAAAACTAAACCCAATTGTGGATTGGACAGAAAATCAGGTTTGGAAATATATCAAAGCAAATAACGTTCCTTATAATCGTTTGCACGACAAGGGTTTCCCAAGTGTTGGTTGTCAGCCTTGTACACGTGCTATTGAAGAGGGTGAAGATTTGCGAGCCGGCCGTTGGTGGTGGGAAAACCCTGAAACCAAAGAATGTGGCTTGCATGCCAAGTAAATTTTAAGACTTTTCTCACTTAACAATTCCAGACACTTTAAACCTAAAAAAATGCAATTCATTAAAACGAATGTTAAAAATAAAATTGCTACTATCACGCTCGATAATGATCGAAGCAGAAATGCATTTGATTCAAAATTATTGAATGAGCTTTGTGAAGCATTTGATGATTTCAGAACAATTAATATCCGCGTTGTAATCTTAAGAAACAATCCTGAAGCTAATGTTTGGTGTGCAGGTTCTAATATTCACGAATTGCCAGATCCGGGAAAAGATCCTTTGCCATACAACAATCCTTTAGAGAAATTGATGCGTAAAATTGAAGAATTTCCCCAGCCTGTTATCGCTTTACTCGATGGAAGTGTTTGGGGAGGTGGTTGTGATTTAGCTTTTAGTTGTGATATTTTAATAGGAACTTCAAAAACCAGCTTTGCTATTACAACTGCAAAAATGGGAGTTCCATACAATGCCACGGGTATTATGAATTTTTTAAATAGGATTCCTATCAATATTGCAAAAGAAATGTTTTATACTGCTCAGCCCATTTCTTCTGAGAAAGCCTATAATCTTGGGGTATTAAATCATTTGGTTAGTCAGGAAGAAATTGAAGATTTCACCTACAAGCTAGCTAATAAGATAGCAGAAAACTCCCCTTTAAGTATTTTAGTTACTAAACAACAGATGAATTTATTAAGCAAAGCCCGACCTCTTGATTCTCAATCTTATGAGAAAATTAATCAGTTAAGATATATGGCATATACTAGCGCCGATATGAAAGAAGGCAAACAGGCCTTTTTAGAAAAGCGAAAACCTGAGTTTAAAGGTGAATAATTATCTGTTATTGTTTTAAAGCCGCTTTAGTAAAAATATACTCCTGAATCTCCTGATTGAATTTCATGCTGTTAACAATAAATTCCGTGCCATTTCCTTGCTTGAGCATATCTTTGTAAACCATTTTAGTTGGATACCATCGCCCTTGAACTTTTTTCACATTCGAGAAAGTAGTTTGTTTAAGGAGTTTGCCGCTTTTGGCAAATAAATCTTCTTTAAGTGGAACAAAATACTCCTGATCTATCCATATTTTTTGTGAGTAATAAGCGACATCAACTACTTTGGCTTTAAGTTCTAGGATATAACACTTTCGTCCATCAATATTTTCTTCTCCGACAACTTTTGCCGTATAAACTTCTGTTAGTTTACGGTCGTCCATCATATCCTCGTAAGATAAGTCAGAGCCCATTAAAGATTGGCGGAGCATATGTCCGGAAATTTGTATTATTCTATCAGTACTTGGAGAATAAATCCATAGCTTATCTTCAAGTTTAAGCATTTTTGTTCCTCGCTCTCTGGCGGGTGATAAATACTCTGTAAAGGATTTTTTATCGCCAACGGAATAAGAAAGAGAAGTAATAGTACGACTATTGCGTTTTCCGTGAATAATCATTGATGATTCTACTATTCTGTTTTTTGATGACATATTTGCATCTACTTTTTCTATAATTTTATTTGCGTTTTGAGCAGATAAAGAGCCTAAGAATAGGAAGGTAAACAAGGAGATTAATATATTTTTCATTATTTCTTTTTTTAATTTATTTTAAAGTTACAAGTGTCTAAAGTTACAAGTGCCTTAAGTTGTGTGATTATGAGTAGAATAATATTCAATATTAAGTTCATATTTTTTAGCTTAGCTTATTTGAAATTGAAGTGAAAATCGCTAGAATTTCTTTCGCTTCATTAGTAATCGAATGTAAATCATCTTGTTTGAGCCAATTCATTTCAACAATAATTTCTAGCCAATAAACTGTTTCATTTGCCTCGCCAACAGAGATTTTTATTTTATTCTTAAAATCAGCCTTACTTCTAGCTCTATTTGCTTCTCTATAGTTTGCGCCAATACTTGTTCCTGACTTAGTGATTTGATTTCGGATAACTTTACTTTCGATTGTATTTGGGAGTTTTGCTGATAATTTAATTATCTCAACAGCAAATGTTTTTGTTCTTTTCTCAAGAAGTATACTAAATTCTTTATTATCCATTTCAATAAGTTTTAAATTTAATGAAGTCTTTTTGCATAAACAAAACCAAATAATCGTTTTTAACTTAAGTCACTTCCAACTTTTAATTTTAGTGCACTCTTTTACACTTCCAGCTCCTTAAACAGTTGGGACGTTTTTCGTTTGTATATTGTAAGACCTGCTAAAGCATTTCCTGAAACCATTGCTATTAGCCCAGGAATAAATCCAATATAAAATAAGTCGGGAAAGATAGTTGCTCTGTAAATTGGAGGCATCATCATACTGATATTTTTTGTCATTTCACTAAAATCGAGTCCTACTTCCTGAAGGTAATAAGCCATTCCCAATCCTAATATTGTTCCCAGTACAGAACCTATTATTCCGATTAAAATAGCTTCATAAATCATTGTTTTATAAATATGCTTTTTCTCTTCGCCTAAAGCCAAACGTATTCCATATTCGGTATAACGACGTAATCCGCCCAAAAGTCCTGTATTCCAAAGTACTATCGACATAGCTATAACAAAAAATGTAATCATCATTCCTATCATGCCATCGGCCATTGCTAAATAATCTCCCAAGCCTGATTGTTCTTCTAGCTTATGCATTTGAGGCGAAAACTCATCATTTTCTTTACTGTATTTTGAGTTGAATGTATTTGTTACTTCTTCTACTTTAAGTTTATCATAATTCCCATCATTGAAGTATCCTAATATTTCAGTTGATCCATTTTCCATATCCAAGGCGAGCTGTGCATCGCTAATGTCCATCAAAATAGCACCTCTGTCGAGCATAGTCATTCCAAAACGAATTGTTCCACATACCGTGAATGTTTTGAAAAGCATACTGCCATTCATAGTAGAACCAAAAAGAGTCACATCTTCGCCAAGTTTCACCCCAAATTTTTCTGCAAACTCATCGCTAATTATGGCTTCACCTGGTTTTTTTGGAATACTTCCTTTTACTAATGATTTTGAAATATTCATCCGTTCTATCTCTTTCGGATTATGAAAGAAATCGATAGCCTTACAAGCTGCAGGACCTTGAGCGCGTGTTTCTCCATTTTTATCAGGCACATCCAATAAACCTCCGAAATTGATTCGAGAAACCCATTCCATATCTGGATAATCTTTCTCTAAATTTTGCTTTAGTTCATCTATGCCCAATAAAGCTAAATCTAAAGGCATTTGATTGGAGTTCTCAGCATAAGCACGAGTCATTATTTTCACATGACCGGTGGTAAAATTTGCATTCATATCAATCATATCCGTAAAAATGCCTTTCATCCAGGCGCTCATCACGATAGTTAGAAAAACACCTATAGAGACGACTATTATTGGAAGTAAACTTCGGCTACGGTCTCTTAAAATTCCTTTTAATAAAAACTTTATCATTGTATTTTTCCTTTCAAAGCTTGAGTTGGACTCATTTTAGAAATTTTACGTGCTGGTAGATAGCTAACAATTGTAGCAGATACCACAACTATAATTATGCTGGTGATAATTAAACCTACGCTATAATAAGGGTATAAAGTTTCTGCTATTGTTAGTCCGGACGCTTTTGCAATATTCCCATAATAGATACCAACTTTACTTAAATAAATAAAGAGAGGTATTCCGTAAATAGCACCAACAATAGCGGCCAAAATACTATGTGCAGCACCTTCTACGGTAAATATGCCTACTATTCTTGTTCGGGTTAAGCCCAAAGCCATATAGGTGCCAATTTCTTTCTGACGACGAAAAATAGAGAGTACTTGAGTGTCAAATACTGCCAATAATGCAAGCAAAAGCAATATAGATTGCAGCACCATTCCTCCACCTTTTTTCGATTCAATAATTTTATCAAATTCAGCCAATAAGAAATTTAAGTCTTTGAACTCCCAACCTTCGAGTTTAGTGTTTTCATAATCTCGACTTGTAACTAACATCGTTGCTTGATTATGCAAATTAGCCATTTCCTGTACGACTTCAATATCCATATATATTGTGCCGTTTTCAACTTGTGGTACATTACAATTAAAGATGGAAACAATTTCAATTTCGTGCGCATCGAAAGTTCCGTTTTTATCGCGCCATCGCATGAGAACTTGATCGCCAACTTTTAGTTTTGTGGCATTTGCCATTCCTTCGCCAATAATTGCTGCATATTTGTTTTGTGAATTTCGAATATCTGCTGAAGGTAACTTTATAATTTCTTGATTAGGATCAACACCTTTTAGTCTAGCACTCATTAAACGTCCTTGTGGATAAATAGTTATTTGGCGGATTAATAGGGGTGTGACTTTATCTTCTTCTATCAGTGTTTGAATCTCATCAGAGATCACTTCATTTGATTCTTCTATTGTATAAGGATCAAACTTATCGTAATCGGGATGCCAAAATTGTCCATTGCCAATTTCCCAGTCTTGGGTATCGTTTCTTGCTTGTCTATTCCATCCATCCATCAAACCATTATAAAAAATTATAAGCACGAAAGCTAATGACAACACAATGACATTGAGCCAGGTACGAAGCCCTGCGCCCATTAAGTTTTTGAAAGCTAATTTTATGGCTAACATATCTTTTTATTTAAAAGATTAATATTGCTTACTTTTTTCAGTTTGCATAAGCTCATCGGCAATCACTTTTCCATCAGCCAAAGAGATTTTTCTCCTGAGGTATTTCATTACTTTTTCATCGTGCGTAGCAAAAACAAAGGTGGTTTTAAGTTCTTTGTTTAGCTTGAGCATAGTTTGTAAAATATGGTGTGAATTTTCCGAATCTAGGTTGGCCGTTGGTTCATCAGCCAAAACAATTTTAGGCTTTTTAACCATGGCACGAGCAATAGCAACACGCTGACTTTCACCACCAGAAAGCATAGCTGGCTTCGATTTTATTTTATCGGTGAGTCCAACCCAATCCAAAGCATCCATTACGGCTTTTTTGCGTGCTGTAGCTGACATATTTTGTAATAGCAAAGCAAACTCCACATTCTCGTAAACAGTATAAACAGGCAATAGATTATAGGTTTGAAAGATAAAACCCAAATGAATGTTTCGGAGCAAAGCCGATTGTTTATGACTAAGTGAGGATACATCTTGATTTATAACCGTAGCAGTTCCATCTGAAGGTGTATCCAAAGATCCGATAATGTTTAGCAAAGTTGTTTTTCCAGAACCACTTGGCCCAACTAAACCCACAAACTCGCCTTCGGCAATTGATAAATCTACATTTTTTAAAGCCGTAAATTCTCCGTTTCCTACGGGGAAGCGTTTTGTCATTCCTTCAATTCTGATTATTTCCATTGTATTTTGTTTTAATGTCTGTGCTTTTAATTTTGCGTATCAGACTTTATAAATCTTATTAATGATTAAAAACTAGCATCAGTTGTATTCCTTTTCCTCCCCAAAGATTGCCTGTGCCACCTGAAGTGGGTAATGTTGAAGTTACGGGATTCCAATAGGCCATTACATTAACACTTATTGAGTTAAATTTCTTTTGCCAATTTAAAAAATTATAAAATATCTTATTGCTATTGTCGTAATAAAATATGGCATTCACATTGTCGAATAATCCAATTGGATAGCTGATTGAAGTAGCCATAAAATGGATGGGATCTGCAAATTCAAAAGCTTTTGTATCATTTGCTGCGGTGAAATACTCCACTGCTAAATACAAGCCGTTTCCAATTCCAAAAGTATAATCAGCTCCCAGCGTTATCATTTCTTGATTTGTAAGCAAGGCTAAATTAGCATTCTTATTTGCCCACGATCCTTCAAGCCAAAGGCCAATATGCCAATCAATTTTAATGTCAAAACCCATTTTATTTTCAGAAACTGCACTAAGTGGAAGTGTTGTTCCCATTAATGAGCTCATATTAATTGTTTGATGGTGGAAAGTTAAACCTATTTCACTTGCTTTGAAAGGGAATTGTATTCTTCCTCCATATTCTGGGTAATCTTTATTTCTTTGTGCGATTTCCCAGGCTCGTGGATCTTCATTGCCATAAAGCATCCAAGCCCAAATATTGGCATTGTTTAAAAAGTAGTAACGACCAAGAACACCCCAAACGCCATCGGTTAAATTTAGCGGATCTCGGGCATCCATTTCATCGAACCACATCAAAGGGCGAAACATAATGGCAGAACCAAAGTTTATTTTTTGAAGTCCTGCTCTTAATTCGAATTGTTTTCCCGAAAATCGCATCCAAGCACGGTAGGGTTTTATTTGTCCATCGGTAAATGTCGAGTCTGAAAGGTTGGAACCAAGGCTCCCGAATATATTTGTAGAAACTTCTATATCAATAAGTTGATCATTTTTTATTGTATATAAATAGTTTAATTGAGGGATATATCGTGCGCCTGTCCACGTGGATAGATCTTTCTCTGAATTGTAATTAAGCCAAGTAGAGAACTGCCCTTTGAATATGAGCGTGTCCTGTGCGTTCACCTGAGTAAAGAGTGTTGTGAAGAATAGGAGTGTAAGTAGTGCACGTTTCATTTGTCTAAGTGTTTAGCTCCAATACCATAAAAAAAGAATTCTGTTGCCTCCATAATTAAATCTTGAGGTTTTTCGTATTTAGAAAGAAGGGCTGTATCCGTTGTCATTGCTAACATTTGATTAAAATAGTAAAGGATGAAATCGATTTTAATTTCTTTACGGATAAATCCTTTCTTTTGTGAATCAAGCAAGAATTCTATGGTTAGGTCTAGTGATTTTTTCCCTAATTCTTCCATATAAGGGATGAGATTCAAAGTAGGATTTTGATAAATATCCATGATAAATTCCTTACTAACGTCTTGCGATCCTTCTAGTTTCATTTTAAGCATTTGCTTAATTTTTTCCGTAAAGGAACACTCTTTGCCTATCAATTCCTTATAGTCTTTTAAGGCTTTCCCAACAGTATTGTCAAGTATAACCAAAACCAATTCTTTTTTGTTTTTAAAGTATTTGTAAAAGGTCATTTTACTAACGTGAGCTTGTTTGCATATTTCTTCTATGGCAACTCTTTTAATACCGTATTTCCAGAAAAGCTCTTTTCCCTTAGTTAAAATCTGATTATATTTTATATTTTTAGGCTGATCCATTGGTATAGAATAGAATACAAATTATTTCCAAATATACGAAATATAACATATAATTGATAAATCGTCCGTTATTTAATGAATCTAAATTAAGATGAAGGAGTTCCTATCAAATTTAGTCACTGAAATTTGCAGCTGTACTAATAATTGTTAATTTTATACGTTTATATTTTTATAGCACACTAATGAGCGAAACACATAAAAACAAACAATCGTCTAAGATGAAATCAGATAATGAAGAATTGGATTTAGGAGTATTATTTAATTTACTTCGTTCACTTTTTATAAGCATTGGTCAGGGAATTAAATGGATTTTTATTGCTGTTTTTAATTTGATAATTGCTTTCTTTATATACCTAAAGAAACATATTCTAAAATTTATTATTGCTGCATTAATAGGGACAATATTAGGGGCAATTCTAGAGTACAAAATTAAGGATCCTTTATATAGTTCCTCTATGACGGTTCAGGCCAATTATGAGAGTATCATCCAGTTGTATAAAGATATTGAATATTGTAAAGGATTGATCTCTGAAGATGACTTTGTCTCTTTAGGTGAGTATTTTAAAATTGACTCCTTGAGTGCTGCAACTATTAAAAAGATTGAAGTAATTCCTTATACAAACGATAATCAGATTATCTTGGCCTATAACGATTTTATTTCCAAACTTGATTCTAATGTTATAGAAAATATCGATTTTGATAAATTTAGTGAGAACATTCCCAAAGAAGAGTTTCTTTATCACGTAATCACGGTAGAATCGACAAGCAGAACTATTTTTGAAAAACTTGAAAAGCCCATTATTAATTCACTGGCTGAAAACCCTTACTATTCAAAATTATTACAAACAGAAATAGGCAACCTTAAATCGCAAGAAAACGTTCTTAATATCAGCATGATAGAGCTAGATTCTTTGCGTCAGTTATACAAAAAACTCTCTTTAAATGAAAGCATAAAAGAAAATGCGGCTACTAATTTCTATCTTGGAAATTCAGAAATTGACAAACGTGATATTGTCGTTTTTGATAAGTATATCAAAGCCAATATCGATTTGGTGGAGATAAAAAGTGAAATGAATCTAAAAAATGAAATTGTAAATGTAGTTTCAAGTTTCAACAAAACTGGAGCGGAAGTGAAAGGATTCTTCCGTAATAAGATGGTCTTGGGATTTTTTGCTGGTATTATTATCATTCTTATTTATTTATTGGTTATTGAAATGAATCGTTTTTTAATAAATCAAGAAAAAAAGTTAAAAGGCAATTAGCATTTGATAACCACCAATATTTCTAGATTTATTGGAGAAGATGCTAATGGGAGGTGCTTTATCTTAATCACATTTGTAAACCTTTCAATTATAATGTAATAGAATATGAATCAGAAGCTCTTATCAATTATAATTGTCAATTTCAATGGAGAATCATTCCTTAAGAATTGTATTGATTCAATTGTAAAAAATTGCCAGACAATCGATTTTGAAATCATAATTGTAGATAATAATTCAAGCGATGAGAGCATAAAACTTATTGAAAATGAGTTTAAAGAGGTTGTATTAATTAAAAACAATATTAATATTGGATTTGCTTCTGCCAATAATATGGGAGTAAAAAGATCGCAAGGTGAATACCTACTTCTACTTAACAATGATACGCTTCTTTTGGATAATTTAAAACCCGCGATAGAAATCTTAAAAGAGGATCAATCCGTTGGTTTAGTAGGAATTAAAATGTTAGATACTGATAGATCATATCGCCAATCGGCAGGTTGTTTTCCTTCGCCTTTGCGACTTCTAAAATTAAAATCAATGATGATTCAATCAAATGGTTTTAAAGACGGTGATTTCGATAAACATCGGCATATTTTTTTGGTTGATTGGGTGGAAGGATCCTTTATGCTTACAAGAAATAACCTATGGGATGAGCTAAATGGTATGGATAATGCTTTTTTTATGTATTCCGAGGATATCGATTTTTGCAAGCGATTAAAAAGCTTGAATAAAAAGACTGTATATTTACCTGAGCTAAATTATATCCATTTTGGAGGATTTAATATTCAGCGAAACAAATTTTTAAAAATAGGATTAATCCGTTATGTAAATAAGCATTTCACAGGAATGAAAAAATGGATGAGTAGACTAAATATAGAAATAAATTTTTTCGTAAAAGAGTATGTTAAAAAAACTGTTTAAATATCTTCTTAAGAAATTTGGCAAAACTTATGTGATTGATAACAGTATTTCCAATCGCTTGATTATCTCTGTATTTTGGCAAAGATTTATAATGCTTTGTCGTGGTTATATTTTTCTCCGAAAGCCTGTTTTTGTTGGCAGAAGCGTAAAAGTAAAAAACAAATCTAATGTCGATTTTGGAAATAATTGCACATTGGAAAATTATGTGAAAATTGATGCTTATGCGAAAAATAAATTGCAATTTGGCAATAATGTAAAAATTGGTGCTTATTCAATTGTAAGTTCTACAAGTCATTTCTCCAATTTTGGCAAAGGATTTAAAATAGGGAACGATTCGGCCGTTGGTGAATATTCTTACTTTGGTTCAGCCGGTGGTATTGTTATTGGTGAAAATGTAATTATGGGACAGTATATCAGCTTTCATTCTGAAAATCATTCTTACGAGAATAAAAATAAATCTATACGAGAGCAAGAAACTACTTCTCAAGGAATTCTATTGAAAAACAATATTTGGGTTGGTGCCAAAGTAACTTTTTTGGATGGTGCCGATATTGGAAATAACTGTATTGTGGCTGCAGGAGCCGTTGTAAAAGGAAAATTTCCTGATAATTGTCTACTCGCCGGAGTTCCTGCAAAAATCATTAAAACTATCTAAATAATGCAAACCATACTCTTTGTACATCAATCTGCGGAATTGTATGGTTCGGACAAAACTTTGTTCTCTTTGGTAACGAAATTACCAAAGCATACTATTCGGCCAATTGTTGTCTTGCCTGAAGAAGGCCCTTTAGCTTCCTTATTAAGAGAAGAGAATATTGATTTAATTATTAGCCCAATAATTAAACTTTCTCGGTCTTTTTTTTCGTTTAGAAACATGGTAAAATTGCCTTTTCAAGTAGTTACTTCTTTGATTAAATTAAATAAAAAGCTGGAACATGAATCTATCGATTTCGTACATTCCAATACTTTGGCTGTTTTATTGGGTGCTTTTTATGCCAAATGGAAAAAAATAGATCACGTTTGGCATGTTCATGAAATAATTGAGAAACCCCGAATTCTCAATATACTTTATCGTTTTCTTGTAAATACCTTTTCTAAGCAAATTGTTTTCAATTCGAAGGCTTCTTTTGATAGTTTGGTTAGGCATAACAAGAAGTTGAAAAATAAATCAAGTGTTATATATAATGGCGTTACCGCGCCGGATATAGTATACTCTATAAAAGAAATAAATCAATTTAAAAGCATCAATCTTAAATTGCCTACTAACGCAATTGTAATTGGGATGGTTGGTAGAATAAGTCGATGGAAAGGACAATCCTTTTTGCTTGATGTTTTTGATAATCTTCAAAAAGAAAATACCAGCGTGTTTCTATTATATATTGGTTCTCCCCCATCCGACCAATCTTTTTATTTGACGCATCTAGCAAACAAAATTATTTCCAAAGGTTTAGAAAATAAAGTTAAGATATTACCTTTTACTTCTGATATTTGGAAATACTGGTCTTGTATTGATATTGCTGTTGTTCCTTCTACTGAACCTGAACCATTTGGTTTAGTTGCCGTGGAAGCAATGTATATGGAAAAACCTGTTGTTGCAGCAAAACACGGAGGTTTATTGGAGATCATACAACATAAGAAAACCGGCCTTTTATTTGAACCAAATAATAGCGATGAACTCTCTGCAGCATTGAAATTGTTAGTGGGCAATGCCGACTTAAGAAAGTCACTAGGAAAGAATGGACATAAATATGTGTCCGAACAATTTACTGTTGAAAAATATGTTCTTAATTTTGTTAATCTCTACAAAAGCAAGACACATGTTTAAAGATATTGATAATCAATTATATAAATTCATTTTTTTGGTATTGCTTTGCATTCCACTTCAACTTGTTTCATTTGAGTTTACGTTTGCCTTCATTTTTATATTGATATTATTTTTTCTAAATAGGAGAAATCAAATAATCTCAAAGGATTTCATTACTGCCATTTTGTTTTTGCTGATATTATTTATCATCGGGATATCTTCAACTTTCTTTTACAAATATCAATATTGGGATATTGGAAAAGATATTGCTTATTTTTTAAAACCCGTATTACTACTATTTCTTGGTTATGCTATTATTCATTCCATTAGGGAAGAATCATTTTTCTTCAAGGCTTTTGTATATATGGGAATCGCTTTTGCAATAATACATATCTTTAGGTTTATTAGTTATCCCAATGTATTTAGCACAAGCATAAATACAGTTAGAAATGCTACAGGTTTATCTAATCATGTAGAACTCATCGGCCTAGTCTTTCTAATTCTCTCTTTCAAATATCCCAAAATCAAACTATTTAAGAAAAGGAGTACGTCCTATTCTGTTATTGCATTACTATTTGTTTCCTTTTTTCTTTATTTTTCAAGAACCATGTGGTTTTCAATATTCCTCTTGTTATTGACTAGTTTTGGTTATGCTAAAATAAGTTTGAAAGCATTGAAGTATATCGGAATAGTAATCTTATTGATAGGAAGCTTTTATATTTATTTATTCTCCATTGAAATTCCACGCGATAAACCTGGTATCTCCGCATTTTTGTATAAAATGAAGATTGCTCCAGAAGAAATATTTTTACCAAAAGTAGATTTAAAAAATCATGCAGCACTCTGGGATCATTGGCGTGCTTATGAAGCTAAAATGGCCTTCGATCAGATGAAAAAACAACATCACATTATTGGGCGTGGATTTGGCTCCTTAGTCGATTTACATTTTATTGCACCATTAAATGACACGGGAATGCGTTATATATCCCATCTACACAATGGATATGCAATGATTTATTATAAAACAGGAATAATTGGTTTATTGTTTTATTTATTGTTTCTATTAAACCTCTATTTATTTACTTTTTATAAAAATCATCTAAATATAGACATTCCTATCACAAATTTGATTGCTGCGATAGGAATTGTTTTGGTATTTAGCACTTTGATTATTACAGGAGCATATAATTTAAGTGATATTTATTTGTTCGCTTTAGGTGGATTACTTGCCCTTTATGACAAACATAAATTGCAAGCCAACTAACGTAAAGAGTAGTGACTTTTAAATAAATTTTAATTGTAAAATATGAGAATTGGAGTTTTAGGAACCCGAGGAATACCTAACCGCTACAGTGGTTATGAACAGTTTGCTGAATATTTCTCTCAGTATATGGTTCAAAAAGGCCACGATGTCAGTGTTTATTCTTCTTCCCTCCACTCCTATCAACATAAAGAATTTCAAGGCGTAAAGTTAATTCACCAGACTGATCCTGAAGATAGATTAGGTACTTTTGGTCAGTTTATATACGATTTTAATTGCATTCGTGATAGCCGAAAACAGAACTTTGACCTACTCCTATTGCTTGGTTACACAAGCAGTTCAGTTTGGGGATGGCTTTTACCAAAGAAAACCATTATAGTGAGTAATATGGATGGCTTAGAGTGGAAACGAACGAAGTATAATTGGGCGGTTCGTAAATTCTTGAAATTCGCAGAGTATTTGGCCATTAAGACAAGCCATTATTATATTGCCGATTCTAAAGGAATTCAATCCTATCTTTCAAAGAAATATGGGATTCATTCTGAATATATTGCTTATGGAGTTCATGCTGAACAAAAGTTGGATGATAAGTTATTCAAACAACTTGATCTAAAATCCGGTAATTATAATATGTTAATTGCAAGAATGGAACCTGAAAATAATATCGAGACAATCCTTGACGGTGCAGTAAATTCGGCTAAAAATCAACCTTTTATTGTTATTGGAAATTCAGAAAATGCCTTTGGAAAAAAAATTCAACGAAAATATTTAATAAATAAAAACATTCGCTTTGTCGGTCCAATTTATGATTTGCCTTCGCTTAATTATTTACGAGAACATTCTAATTTGTACTTTCATGGACATAGTGTTGGTGGAACTAATCCATCCTTATTAGAAGCAATGGCATCCAAGGCTTGTATTTGTGCTCACGATAATCCGTTTAACCGATCTATTTTAGGAGATGGAGGTTTCTATTTTCAAAATGCTTTAGATATCACTCAATTGATTAATTCAGGAGTTACTCTAAATTGTTCTAAAAGAAAAAAACAAAATTATAAGAATGTTCAGGAGAATTTTTCCTGGGATAAAATTAATAGTACTTATGAAACGTTTCTGGAATCATGTTTAAAAGCATAAAGAGCTACACTCTTGCAGATGCCTTGATGCTGCTTATCTTGATTACTTTGCCTCTTCCAGAGCATTGGAACTCGAAAGCTCTTTTGCTTGCGCTCCTCTTTGTTTTATACAGCTTTTATAAAAAATTTGAAATAAGATTTCATCCTATCGGATGGCTTTATATTTTACTTTTTGTTTTTGCAAGCGTCTCATTTTTATGGTCAATGGAAAAACCCGAAACTCTTAAAGCACTTGTTCGCCTTTGGCCAGTGATACTCTTTACCCTTGGTCACAAACAAATTTTCAAATTTAAATCGCTTACAACTATTTTAAGAATTAGTGCACTTGTTTTTTTATTTTATGGAATTGTATGGTTGATTTTAGCTTTTTCTCGTTACTTACAATTTCATGCGAGTGATACTTTCTTCTATCACCAACTCACGGCTCCTTTTAGCGCCAATGCCATCTATATTGCATTTCTATTTGGACAACTCTATATTTTCTTTCTTTATTATCTATTATTTTCATCCACTAAAAATAAAACGATTGATTATTTCTTGACTTTTTACCTATTTGCATTTCAATTCTTGTTGAGTTCTAAAATGATACTGAGCGTTCTCACACTTATTTCTTTGATTTTATTCTTGCTTTATCTTCGAAAAACAAGAGTGAAGAAAAGAATTCTGCAGATAGGCTTTCTTGTTAGTTTAAGCATGATTATCCTTTTTGGATTGACTTCTTATACTAAGAATAGATTTAAAGATATTATCGATTATAAACCAATCGAAAATGTTTTTTCCAATGATTATTTTGGACCTGGGTATTATTGGAATGGACTTACGCTGCGCTTATTCCAATTGCGTTGTTTTTATGAAATTCAAAAAGAACCAAATTTCAACAATCTGCTTGGAACCGGATTTCATGCCAGTCAATCTACATTAAATCAAAAATATGCTCATTATAATCTATATCATGGATCAGATCGAGAAGATAATAATGATGGTTATTTTAGCTATAATTTTCATAATGAATATGCTCAATTGGTGATTGAAATAGGATTTTTTGGCATTATTATAATTTTATTAATGTTATATTTTTTTATTCTTTACCCCTTAAAAAACAAAAACATCTTATTGTTTAGCATAGGCTTCCTATTCATTTCTTTTTCGTTCACAGAATCTTATCTGCTAAGACAAAAAGGAATTGTGAGTTTCGTTCTATTTCCACTACTAGCTATCTACGTTTTCGAAAATCAAAAAATAATTTCCAGCTCAGAAAAATAGAAGAATTAGGACTACTTCAAATGGAATAAAAAACAGGCTGTTTTTTTGTTTAAATCATTTCCTTGATTTAAAATAATCATCAAGTAATTTCGTTATACTTTTGCATCTTTAAATATTGGCTAATTCTATATGAAAACTCGCTATTCAAATTATTTGCGACCTTCTATAATTATTTTTGATTTGCTGGTTTTAAACCTATGGTTTTATCTATTTATTATCCTTCCTGATGCTATACATGGAATAGAAATAGTCAACTTTCTTTTAATGATGAATTTAGGCTGGTTTCTTTCTGCAAATATTTTAGGTATTTATCGTATATTTCGATTAACAAAATTCACAAGAATTACAAAGGATGTCTTAAAACAAATGTTTGTATTTTCATTTATGGCTTTTGCTTTTTTTACGATCTATCGAATTAATTTATCCGAAAATTTAGTTAATTATATTTTTCAAATGCTCCTCTTTATAGGTAGCTCAATTATTTTAATCCGCTCTTTCTCTTACTTTTTTTTAAAGCGCTGGAGGATAATGGGAGGAAATTTTCGAAACGTAATAATTGTAGGAAACGATGAAAATGCTAAAAAACTGGCCAACTTTTTTAATAATCGAAAGGATTATGGTTATCGTTTTCAGGGCTACTTCTCAAATAAAAAAACGAATTTTCCACTCATTGGTAATTTGGATGATATTCCTACTTTTGCTGAACGAATAAATCTTCATCAGATTTATTGTAATGTTGGTGAGTTAAAGATTGAAGAAATCAATAAATTAATCCGTTTTGCTGAAAATAATTTAATTGAAATTAAATTTATTCCTGACCCTAAGGTGGATTATGGGCAAAATCTTACTTTACAATATTACGATTATATCCCTGTATTTGCTTTACGTGAAATCCCGTTTCAAAGCAATATTAAATGGTTAAAACGTGGTTTTGATATTATTTTCTCCTTTTTTGTTATTGTTTTTATTTTGAGTTGGTTAATACCAATTTTGGGTTTATTAATTAGGTTGGAATCAAAAGGCCCCGTTATTTTTAAACAAAAACGAAACGGTCTGAATAATGGTGAATTTGATGTGTTTAAATTTCGCTCTATGTATATCAATGGATATTCAAATAAAAAACAAACTAGCGCAAATGATCTTCGTTTGACAAAAATTGGCAAATTTATTCGTAGAACGAGCATTGACGAAATGCCTCAGTTTATCAATGTGTTTTTGGGAAGTATGTCCGTCGTAGGCCCTCGCCCACACCCCGTTTTTCTTACAGAACAATATTCTAAACTTATAGACAAATATATGATAAGGCATTTTGTTAAACCTGGAGTTACAGGCCTTGCTCAGATTAAAGGTTTTAGAGGCGAAGTTCAAGATATTGAACAAATGAGAAATAGAATCAGACTGGACAAGTTTTATATTGAAAACTGGAGTTTATTACTTGATATTGAAATTATTATTAAAACATTTATCAATAGTTTCAAAAGAAATCCGAACATCTACTAAGACTATTTTCCGCGTCCTTGAACAACAATCAATACTGTCCAAATCATTATTTTGAAATCCATTGTTAAAGACATATTTTCTAAATAAAGGATATCGTATTGCATGCGCTCCACCATCTCATCAATATTCTCAGCATAACCAAATTTTACTTGCCCCCAACTTGTCATTCCGGGCTTTACTTTTTGCATCAATTTAAAATGGGGCGCTTGCTCCAATATTTGATTAATAAAATATTGTCGCTCCGGCCTTGGACCCACAATAGACATATCTCCTTTTAAAACTGTTAAAAATTGAGGAATTTCATCAATTCGAAACTTTCTAATAAAAGCACCAAAAGGGGTTGTTCTGGCATCAATTTTACTCGACAATTGTGGACCATTCTTTTCTGCATCAGAATACATGGATCGAAACTTTATCATTTTAAACACTTTTCCTTTCTTTCCAATACGTTCCTGCGAATAAATAATTGATCCGGGAGACGATAATTTTACTCCAATAGCGCTAATAACAAAGATTGGACTTAATAAAACTAGAGCCAGAATAGAAAGCAAAATATCAAATATCCGTTTGATACTAAATTGCCAAACGGGCATTAAATCTGGAGAAATCTCAATAAAGGGAGTCATAAAACTACCAGTAGTCTTTATATTTCTAAAAATGTGATCATGATTTAAAGGAATGATTTTAATTACTACATCAAAAAGTTCTAACTCAGTTATTATAGTAGCAGTTAAATCTGTTTCTGATTTCTCAAGAGCTATAAGCACTTCTTCAATAGCATATTCTTTTATAAGTCTCGGCAATTCAACAATAGTTCCTAGATGAGGTAAGACTGCTGAAATTTCATAATTATCGTATTCTTTTGCATTTACAAAACCAATAAATTTATTTCCTGAAGAATGTTTTTGATTCTCTAATTCGTTAAAAACTTTCATCGCATTCCCGTTTGCCCCAATTAATAGTGTATTAAATCCAATTTTACGTGTATGAATTTTATTTATGGTTCGATGGGTTATGAACAAACGCCCTAAATAGGTCAACATGAAATGCCCGAACAGGAGTACTAAAAATAGTTTTGTTTGATTGGTGTTCCTAAACGTAGTATCTTCCATAACAAATAGAAAGAAAAAGAGTAAGATACCGAATAAAGAGGTTGCCACAGTTTCCTGTAATTCTACTAAACGAGTCTTTTTATAAACTCGTCGATACATACCTGCCAAAATATAAAGCAGATTCCAAAAAAGAGGATATAAAACAAAGCCGTACCAAAAAAACAGTTCATGTATAATACTAGAAATATGCGAAAACAAATGAATATCTATCAACGATTGGCGGTAAATAAAAAAACCAACCCACACGGCTATTGCAGATAAAATATCGGCTATTATATATTTAAATTTTTGGAAGGTTTTATTCATCTATTAAAGCTTGAAAATAATAAACGTGTTGAAACGGCAATTAGTATTTGTTTTTTTTAAAATTGATAAACAATTATTTTTCTCATTTTAGTTTTCTGGAAATTCAGTCTAATCAAAAGTGAAATTATAAACTCAATATTTAATTATTTTTAAGAAAATATTGTTATTTCTTTACAAAAGAATTTTTTTTGACACGCTTGAAATGTTTAGCTTCGCAAGCTAAAATAATAAGAAAGATGCTAAACGATACCTATAAACATCGAGGGTTACGCAAAAAACTAGTGGAAACTATCCGTGCGAAAGGAATTAAGGATAAAGCTGTTTTACAGGCCATTAATGCTATTCCTCGACATTTGTTTTTGGACTCTTCTTTTTTAGAATTTGCATATCAGGATCAGGCTTTTCCTATCGGATCAGGCCAAACAATATCACAACCTTATACGGTTGCTTTTCAAACGGAAATACTAGAAATAAAACCTGGAGATACTGTTCTCGAAGTCGGAACAGGAAGCGGTTATCAAGCCTGTGTTTTTGGCGAAATGGGAGCAAAAGTTTTTACTATAGAAAGACAAAAGAAACTTTTTGATAAGACAAAGAAGTTCTTAACTCAATTCAATTATCGTATAAAAGTGTTTTATGGAGATGGATACAAAGGCTTACCTGCTTTTAGCCCTTTCGATAAAATTATTGTAACGGCAGGCGCACCTTTTATTCCTGAAGAATTATTAAAACAATTAAAAATTGGTGGTCGTTTAGTAATTCCTGTAGATATTGATAGCGGTTTGCAAGAAATGACTTGCATAAGAAGAATTAGTGAGAATGATTATGAGAAACGTCTTCATGGTCAATTTCGCTTTGTACCTATGTTAGGCAAAAAAGCAAATGATTAATTTGTGAATCAATTTAGTTTTTCTACTTTTTACTGAAAGAGAAATAGGATCGACATTCCTATTCGGTTTTGTTTAATCCGGCTAACCTTTGCATTAAACTAGGATGAGAATAATAAAAAAAGATATAAATGGGATGAGGATATACTTTTGAAAGATTATTTACCGTTAGTTTTATTAATGCGCTACTCAATGTTTTTGCTTGTCCAAATTTAGCCGCAAAGGAATCAGCCGCATATTCGTTTGCTCTTGAAACATAATTTAAAAACAAACCAAATAATAAACTTATAGGACTATAAATTAGGCTGAAACCGATTATCCCAAGATAAAAAGAAGCTTTAATTTGCTCATCATTTCCTGCAACAGCCTGCGCTAAAGAAGTTGCAATTTCTGTATCTTTCGAGATAAAAAAAGATAATATAAAAAGCATGATTCCTGTTTGAACAATACTCAAGGATATTCCCACAATGGTATGTTTCTTTTTATAATGGCCAATTTCATGGGCTAAAACAGAAACTAATTCTTCTTCCTCCAAATCATTAATCAATGTATCATAAAGCACAATTCTTTTTTTAGGGCCAATACCACTGAAATAGGCATTTGCTTTGGTTGATCGTTTGGATCCGTCAATGGTATATATATTATTCAATCGAAACCCTGTTTTTTCGGCAAAAGCTTCGATGGCATTACGCAAACTACCTTCTTCTAAAGGACTTTGCTTATTGAAAAGGGGAACGATAATTTCAGAATAAAAAGCTGTAAAAAGCAAGCTTATCAAACTGATGGTTATCCACACTATCCACCAGAAATTAGACCCCGCCAATTCGTATATATAAACAACGAGAGCAAGTATACCGCCACCTAATATAATGACCAAAAAACCCGCTTTAATTTTATCAAGAACAAAAACTTTCAGGGTTGTTTTATTAAATCCAAATCTTTCTTCAAGAATAAATGTTTGATAAATAGAAGCCGGAAGCATTAGAATATCTGAAACCAGAGCTAAGATTCCAAAAAAGAACAGGTTTTGAAGAAGATAATGATTGCTTACATTTCTTACCAAATGATCGACATAAGCAAATCCTCCAAAATAATAAAACATGAAAACCACAAAAAACTGAACGATAGAAACGACCAATCCAAACCTTAGTTTTGCTTTTTCGTAAGCTTGTGATTTTTCATATTTTTCCTGACTATAAACTTTTGACAAAAAATCAGGAAGCGGCTTTTGGGGATAAAAATAATTCAATAAAGTCAGTCCATTTTCAAGTAAGAAATTCAAAATCAAAAAAGAACTGATCAGATAGAAGAAAAGTGTTGCCATTATAATAATTGCGTTTTTGATAAACAGAAGCCTGTAGGATAGTAAAATGTCATACAGGCTTCACAATAATACTATTTTAGGATTAGGTACTCATGCCTCCACAAACATTTATAACCTGTCCGGTTACATAAGAGGAAAGCTCTGATGCTAAGAAAGTAGCTACATTTGCAACATCATCTGGCTGTCCGGCACGACGCAAAGGAATAGTTTTAATCCATTCTTTTCTAACATCTTCCGGCAGTTTTTCGGTCATTTTTGTTGCTATAAAACCAGGAGCAATAGCATTGCAGCGAATGTTTCGAGACCCCAATTCTTGAGCAACCGATTTAGTAAAACCGATTAGTCCGGCTTTGGAAGCCGAATAATTTGATTGACCTGCATTTCCATTCACCCCAACAACAGAGCTCATATTTATAATAGAGCCTGAGCGCTGTTTTAACATAAATTTTTGCACCGCTTTAGTAAGATTGAAAACAGATTTTAGGTTGATTTTGATTACTAAATCCCAATCAGCTTCTGTCATACGCATCAATAGATTGTCGCGTGTAATACCGGCATTATTTACTAATATATCGATACTGCCAAAATCCTGTGCTATTTCATTTACCATCGCTTCCGACTGATCAAATGAACTTGCATCTGAAGCATAACCTTTGGCTTTGACGCCTATTGATTGAAGCTCTTTAACAAGTGATTCTATGTTTTCGTCCATAACCAAATCTGAAAAAGCTATATTGGCGCCTTCTCTTGCAAATTTCAGACAGATAGTACGACCGATTCCACGTGAACCTCCTGTAACTAGAGCAGTTTTTCCTTCTAAAAGTTTCATCCGTAAATAATTTTATGAATAAATAGGTTGGAACTCGCATATGAGAACTTTCACCCAAGTAAGTTTTAACGAATATGCTCGTTTCATAATAACGTATCCTAAATAGATTCTTATTTTCGAGCCAAAGATAAAAAAAAAGTGTTTGCTAGTAAATTTACGTTTAAAACAAATCTATACACTTATATAACAAGTTCCAATAGAATAATCAATAATTATTTATGAAAAGTGATGCGAAATTATTTACCATTTTCATCATTTAATAAGTTGTAAATGCTCGATTTACCAATATCTAATTTATCAGCAACTACGCGTACTTTATTGTCGTACTTTTTAAGAAAGTACCAAACAATCTTATTGTAATACTCTTTCATGGTTAGTTCGGTAGAAAAAATATCTTCCACAGCACCCAAAGAGCTGAAATTAATGTCATTTTCTTCTATTTCATCGCTATTCGACAAAACGGTTGCCAATTCAATAACCGATTTAAGCTCTCTTACATTTCCAGGGAAATGATATCCTTTTAGTTTTTCCTGTGCTTTGATGCTTAAGCTTTTGGGAGCCAATTCGTTTTCAGAACAAAAATTATTAATAAAATGACGTGCTAAGATAAGCACATCACCTTCTCGCTCGCGCAAAGGAGGAATATGTATTGGCAATCCAAGCAATCGATAATAGAGATCCTCGCGAAATGTTCCCGACCTCACCAAATCTGCAAGATTTTTATGTGTAGCAATAATTAATCGAGTATCTATTTTAATTATGGTATTTCCGCCCACACGAGACAGTTCATTTTCCTGAAGAACGCGTAATATTTTACTCTGCATATTTAGATCCATGTCCCCTATTTCATCCAAAAATAAAGTGCCTTTACTCGCTTCTTCAAATTTTCCTATTTTGCGAGAATTAGCGCCCGTAAACGCTCCTTTTTCATAACCAAATAACTCGCTTTCAATTAACTCTGATGGAATTGCTGAAACATTTACAGCCACAAAAGGTCCGTTTGTTCGACTCGAATTATAATGAATTGCTTTTGCTACTAAATCTTTTCCTGTCCCTGTTTCCCCTGTAACCGAAACATTTATATTTGTTTTCTTTGCCTTTTCTATCAGCTTAAAAACATCTTTAAGTGTGCTGCTATTACCAATAAATAAATTTGATAGTTCAAATTTTTTATTTACTTCCGCTTCCAGCTGTTCAATCTTTTTTTCATAGCCACTTAATTTTCTGACTTTTTCCATGGACATCCATAATCGGTCTTTTAACTCCGGATCTTTTACAATATAATCAAAAGCACCTTCCTTTAAGAGTCCTACAGCCACTCTTATATCACTTTGGGCAGATATAATTATAACTGGGAAATTCTTATTGTAATTATGAAAACTTTGCATCACTTCCATTCCATTCATCCCAGGAAGATTGTAATCCAAAATAATTAAATTGGGATTTTGATAACGCTGCGCTAAAGCCTCTTTACCATTTGTAAAAAGTGTTATTTCATTTTCCGGATTAAGAGACAAGTAATAGAGAATGGATTTTCCAAAAATCACATCATCTTCAACAATAAATATTTTCAAAATATGGACATTTTTCCAACAAATATACGATTCCGGTTAAATTTACCAAAACATATGCGAAGTAATTAACAAATAAATCCGTTGAATGAAAAGAAGAACTGGAAAGGATTTGTACATTTGCAACTAAATTATTATAAAAATGAACAATTTCAGAAGTTTTATTAAACTTTGTATTCTAGCTTTATTCCTTGTTATAACGCCCATTTTGCAAGCACAAAATTTGAAAGTGATTAGCATTGGATTTTATAATTTAGAGAATCTATTTGATACCATTAATACTCCGGATGTAAGCGATACCGAATTTACACCTTTAGAGGCCAAAAAATGGAATTCTCAAAAATATTATGAAAAACTCGATCATGTGGCTAAGGTGATTGCTGAAATGGCTATAGATAAAACACCAGAAGGTTTAGCAATTGTCGGGCTATGTGAAATGGAGAATAGAGAGGTCATTGAAGATTTAATTAATCGGCCTGTATTAAAAGCAAGGAACTACCAGATTGTTCATTATAATTCATCAGATAAACGTGGAATTGATGTAGCGTTGATTTATCAACCTTCTATATTTGAATTAGAAAGCAGCTTTCATTTTCCTTTGACTGTTGAAGGAAGACTAAATTTTTACACCCGCGATCAGCTTTTAGTAAATGGAAAACTTCTAGGCGAAGAAGTCCATTTCCTAGTTAATCATTGGCCAAGCCGAAGCGGTGGAGAAGAGCGCTCTATGCCTTTACGTAATGCGGCAGGTGATTTGAGCAGATCTATCTCCGATTTTATTTTAAATTTAGATCCAAATGCCAAAATCATTACGATGGGAGATTTAAATGATGACCCTTTCAATTCAAGTGTTTCGGAACATTTAAAAGCAAGCGGAGATAAAAATTTACTCGAACAAGGTTATTTTTATAATCCATTTGCATCGATTCATAATCCTGAAAATTACGGGTCGCTTGCTTATCGTGGGAAGTGGAATCAATTCGATCAAATAATCCTAACTCCTTCTCTTGTAAAAGCAAAGCGAAATAAATGGCATTTTGAAAAAGCCTTTGTTTTTGATGCGGATTTCCTTAAAAATAAAGAAGGAAAATATAAGGGTTTGCCCTTTCGTACCTATGCAGGAAATAATTATCTAGGTGGATATAGCGACCACTTTCCTGTCTATATTCTTTTAGAGAGATAGGCAAAAATTTCTTTTACTTATTATGATTTCCAGATGTTTTAGAACGAAATAGTTCTATACATTGAAGCGAATATTGAGGATATCGCCATCTTGAACTTCGTAATTTTTTCCTTCTATAAATAGTTTTCCTTTATCACGACAAGCAGCTTCAGAACCATATTTGACCAAATCTTCATAATGCATCACTTCGGCACGTATAAAACCACGTTCCAAATCGCTATGAATAACACCCGCTGCTTCCGGTGCTTTCGTCCCTTTTCTAATTGTCCAAGCTCTATTTTCCTTATCTCCTACGGTAAAAAACGATTGAAGACTGAGAAGATCATAAGCTGAACGAACCAATTTGTCAACTCCGGGTTCTTCCAAACCTGCATCAGAGAGAAACTCTTTTCTATCATCAGCATCTTCTAATTCTGCAATTTCGGCTTCCAAAGCTCCGGCAATGATTAAGATCTGAGGATTTTCATCAGTCAAACTGGCTTTCAATTGATCTACATATTTATTTCCCGTATTTGCAGATACATCATCCACATTACAGACATAGAGCATCGGTTTATCTGTTAACAAATACATATCATTGATATAGTTCTTTTTGTCCATCTCAGAAATTTCCATATCACGTATATTGCGCATATCTTCCAAATGTGCCTTTGCCTTACTCAAAATATCAATTCCTTGTTTTGCACTTTTGTCACCGGTACGAGCCAGTTTTTCCATGCGCTGAAGTTTACGCTCAACCAAATCCAAATCCCGAATTTGCAATTCAAAATCAACAATTTCTTTATCTCTTACCGGATCTACCGAGCCTTCAATGTGAGGCAAATTTTCGTCGTCGAAACAACGTAAAACATGAATTAAAGCATTGGTTTGCTGAATATCAGCCAAAAATTTATTTCCAACTCCTTCGCCCTTACTTGCACCCTTAGTAAGACCGGGAATATCAACTAAATCGAGAGTTGCTGTAACAATGCGCTGTGCAGAAATAAGCTCGTTGATTGTAGTTAGCCGTGGATCGATTACATTAACCATTCCTACATTCGACTTATTTGTTGAAAAAGCGAAACTTGAGATTTCTGCTTTTGTATTTGAAACACAATTAAAAATGCTTGTCTTTCCTATATTTGACAAACCAATAATTCCACATGTTAACGCCATTCTTTAATAATTTAATGCCTTAATAAAAATCAAAGATTCCTTTTTTGGAAATTGGGGCAAAGATAATCTATTTGATTTGTTCTATGCAATAAATGAATTGTCATTTCAAACCTTCTCCCACACGTTCGTTTCAGGGTTAAATTGCTTAATAACCTTACACGGATTTCCAACAGCAACAGAGAATGGGGGGATACTTTTGGTAACAACGCTTCCAGCACCAATTTGACAGCGTTTTCCAATAGTTACACCTGCAAGCACCACCGAATTTGCTCCAACATGAGCATCTTCTTCAATCGTAATGCCTTTAATATCCAATTCTTGTACACTTGAGTTTACTGTCCCATCTTTAAAACCGTGATTAAATCCACCTAAAAAAACATGCTGTCCGGTTCCGCTGCCATTTTTCATTGTAACAGGTCCAATAATTACTGTTCCAATACCTACACGACATCTGTTTCCAATGATTACATCGCCCACTCCATTATTAATTGTAGTGAAACTTTCAATCACAGCATCTGAACCTACATCAAATTTATTGTATGGAAATACATCAATACGTGATTGTCGGCGTCTTATCAAACTGTTTTTCCCTCTTTTATGAAAGAATGGATTCACAAACAATCTGATCCATATTCGCGGACGTGGTCTGCGAGGTGGATGAATCATCCACATGACCAATTTTTTAATACGTGGATCCGACTTTAACTTTTCTTTTAAGCCCATAATATTTTATTTTGGCCATCCTTTTTCAAAGGAATCGATATGTTTATAAATTTCTTTTACATTATTTTCCCAACTATGACTCAATCCACAAGCCTTTCTTTGAGTTTGTAAAGCATCAGAATTTTCATTTATTGCTTTTTCTACCATGTCAACCCATTCTTGATATGTTTTGGCTAAATAGGTATTTTCACTAAAATATTCCATCGCTTTAGTTGCTGTGGCAGCTGTTGGTTTCCCCATTGCAAGGTACTCGTCTATTTTGCGAGGATAATTTCCAATAGTGGCATCATTTATCAATTGTGGATTCATGCACACATCAAAGCCTTTAATGTAGTTGGGCAATACTGAAGAATCACGACTTCCTAGGAAATGCACGTTCTCAATTTGATGCAGTTCAGAGTTCTTAAAATTATCATCTTCTGGGCCTACTAAAACAATTTGCCACTCTTTTTTTGTTTTTGCCATATGAATCAATAGATCGATATCTAATCGGCGACTAGATAGAAAACCAACATAACCGATAATAGGTTTTGCGATGTCTTTCATATCCTCGGCAACAGGAATTTTACCGCCTTCATCGTTAAATAAGCTCACATCGCAGCCTTGGCCAACCATATACGAATGTTTGTTAAACTGAAGTCCATATTCGGCATAAAGAGTACTATTATTTACTACAACATCTGCTTTGGCAATGAGTTTTGGCTCCAGACGAAGTCCATGCGTACGCCAATAAGGATTTTTTGTCAGATAATCACGCATATAATATACATAAGTCCTCGGTTTCAATAGTTCTTTTAAATAAAGACCAAGAAACATCGAGCTATCATTAAAAATGATAAAATCCTTAAAACCAAGTCTATCGATTGCTGTTTGAATATCATTAGCAAATGTCCCATTTCGTCTTCTATTAACCATATCGTAGAGAAAGCCATCCGGAATAAAATTGATAGATTCAACCATATGTTTTGGATAGAGATTCCACATATTCTTTTTTATCCCAACTAAATCGGCTTCTAAACCTTTACTAATGCGAACGCGTTTAGCAATTCGTTCATCCTCATTCGCTTTTTTCTTCGTATTTCTATCAAGTGGAGCATTAACATAAAGGACGCGATTGAAACGTGCCATTTCTTCAGCAATATTTTTACAATTGCTTCCTATTTCTATGTCCCAAGCTTGAATTCCCAGAACAATAATATCTCTACCAACAATCATAACTATTTTTTTTGATTTTTGATTTCTTTACTACTCGTTCCTGTACTGCTATGCTTAGTGTGTAAAAATTGTTTGTTTGCACCTTTCAATTTAAGTAATGACAAAAACATCAGGAAAAACCCTTTAGGTAACAACCAGATCGCATTGAGCGTTTTTAACGAATAAAATTTTAGTGGTATAGAAAGGAAAAAAGTAAGCACTACAACTGCAAATAATCCAATCCAAGCCCATGCCATAGGGTTTGGTAAAAAGAAAAGGCTAATAAAGAAAATAATACTCATAAAACCCAAAAGCAAAATTCGTGGAGGAAGAAAGGTGTGAAATGCTTTGTTAAAGTAATCGATATTTCCTTTTGTAATTAATGCGACAAAACTAGCTAAGAAAAAGCGCTTAAAATAAACCCATTGAGCACTAAGCCAGCGACGGCGCTGGTGTTGGAAAACTTCAGCTTTTTGCACTTTTTCATCGTAACAATAAGCATCATGAACATATTCTATCGTAATTCCATCGCGACACATTTTTAGATCTATTTCTTTATCGAATCCTCCAATGGCGTGTACATCTTTCATCATGTTTTTGAAAAATCCATATTCAAAAGCCATCCCCGATCCTATTATGGCAGAAGAAACTCCTAATACTCTCGCCCCTTTTCGGAAAATGTGATTGTTAATTTCTTCCGAAATAGCATCCAGAACCGCAAATCCTGTATCCGCATTTTTTGCAACGCGATGTCCTTGAACGGCAATATAGCCCCTTTGAAAAGCTTCGTTCATTTTCCTCATGAAATCTTCAGCAATCAAATTATCGGCATCCAAAATAAGCGCAACATCATAGGTGTCTCCCAAAACTTCCATTGCCTTGTTTAAAGCTTTTGACTTCGTACTTTTCTCAAAAGAAACCTCAATTACCTTGATGGGAAGAGCACGCAAGGCGGCAAGTGTTTCCGGCTGGTATGAATCTGCGATTGCAATAACATCGAACTTATCTTTGGGATAATCTTGTTCTAATGCATCTCGGCAAATCTCCACAATTATTTCATCCTCTTTATAACCAGGAATCATTACTGCAAATTTTCGCTGATAATTATCTTTAAGCAATTTTTTCTTGGAATGAAACAAACCAGCTAAAGAAAAAATGAAAATATACAAACTGGTGATGGCCAGGTATCCGTAAAATATCCAAAGCAAAACTTCAAAAATCGTAATTAATATACTCATAGCTTTTGTTTATTTCGTTTTTAATTTAGGACTAAAATAGACTTTTTTAGCGCGAATATTATAAATATGCCAAGCAACGCCTAAAACATAAGCTCTGATAAATTTTGGTCCGCCTGTAATTGCATTTACTACCGCATTTTTTGGTATAGCTATTAAAATTTGATAAATAACGGCTAAGAAATAAGTAAAACCTGAAAAATTTCGACGCAAATACAATATTCTGTTTCGGGTCATATAATAAGCACGTAAAGTGCTTACTCTTCCACCTGTTGAAACGGATTCCTTATGATAAACAAGCGAATTGTGGACATAAAATATTTTGTATCCCACATTGCGAATACGGTGACCCCAATCAAGCTCTTCGTAATACAAGAAAAATACTTCTGACATAAGTCCAACTTCTTTAATAACATGCATCGGAATCATCATGGCTGCACCGTGACCATAAGCAGCTTCAGCATCTTCTTCATATTGCCCAAGATCTTTTTCTCCAAATCCTTTTGATCCACCACGTTGAGTAATAGGATTGATATGTTCATAACCAACGTATTGAATTGTATCCGGATTGTGAAAAAATTTAATTTTTGGACTTACAATGCCAATTTTTGGATTGCTCTCCATTTTTGAAACCAAAGGCTCTAAAAAACCTGAGTCTACTTCAGTATCATTATTTAACATTAAAATATATTTCCCTTTGGCAACTTTAATACCTAAATTATTTCCTCCGGCAAAACCAAGATTAGTTTCACTTTTGATATAAATAATTTCAGGATACTTTTCTTTCACAATATCAGGATCACCATCGGGGCTAGCGTTATCAACAATGATGATCTCAAAATTTGGATAAGATATTTGTTTCAACGATTGTATCATTTCCAGAGTAACCTCGGAATGGCCATATTGTACTGAAACTATAGAAACGAGAGGTTTTTCTGTCATTATTTTATTTTTACAAATGAACCAAATTCAAAATAAACCGTATTTAAATTGCGATTCTAAATTACTAAAAAATTAGTCTGAGACAAATAAATATTTTTTAGATGTAATTTGTATTATAAAACATTCATATTTATGCAATAAACGGTTATAATTTCGGATTATCGTGAATTTCTTTATTGAAAATATTTTTGAAATTCCATATTATTCCTGACCAATATGCACCAGCTAATTTGCCTCTACCCTTTATCAGATATAAAAATCCATTTTTCCAAATTGCAATAATCAATTGATAAATCAAAGCAATTATAAAATCTATCCCATGAATATTTCTTCGCATAAAAACTAAACGGTTTCGAGTAAGATAATGCGTTTTGAGCCAACTATTGCGCCCCGTTGTTACTGATCCTTTATGATAAACCAAAGAATCGTGCACATAAACTATTTTATAACCTGCTTTACGAATGCGCAAACACCAGTCGGCTTCTTCATAATAAAGGAAGAATTCATAACTCATCATTCCAACTTCCTTTACTACTTTTATGGGAATCATCATTGCAGCTCCGTGAACATAGGCTGTCTCTGTATCGACCTCATATTGACCATTGTCAATCTCGCCATCCCCTATGGTTTTATTTCGAACGGTCCATTTATTAATTTCCGTGAATCCAACATATTGAAGTGTATCTTTTTTGTAATAATACCTTATTTTTGGACTAAGTGCACCAATTTCTGGATGCTCTTGAAATTTACGCACCAAGGGCTCTAGAAAATTTTCTTCGACCACAGTATCATTATTTAACATCAAAATATATTCACCGCGAGAGCGCATAATGCCCAAGTTATTGCCTCCTGCAAAACCATAATTAATTACACTTTCAACTAAAACTATTCGAGGAAATTTTTCTTTTATCTGTTTTGGATCCCCATTAGTAGAAGCATTATCAACAACAATAATCTCAATATTTGGATAGGTAATTTGAGATAACGATTCAATCAATTCAATAGTTGTCTCCGATTCATTGTAGTTAACCGTAACAATAGAAACCAAAGGGAATTGATCGTAATTGTTGTTTTGCATATTATATGATTTCTGGTCAAATGTAATGAAATTTCAGAATATTCGCATATCAGAAACCAACATTAGATAAATAATACCAATCGATACAAAATTGATTTCCTACAGTTTTTTGTAACTTTGACGGTTCAAAGCGAGACCTTATTGGTTGGCTATTTATAGAGGATTTTCAAGACTACAATTCGAATGACTAATTTTAAAATACAAACAGAACAATTTGCCGATATTCGCATATTACGATACCAAGTACCTGAATTTAAAAGCTTACCATTCGAACAAAAACGATTGGTGTATTTTTTATCCAAAGCAGCTTTGTGGGGTCGTGATATTATTTACGATCAAAATTATAAACATAACCTCCTTATCCGACATAATCTTGAAAACGTGTATAAAACCTATACAGGAAATCGCGAAAGCGAAGTCTTTAAAGCTTTTGTAGTTTATCTTAAGCGATTTTGGTTTTCAAACGGAATTCATCATCATTATGCCATGGATAAATTTTTTCCTACTTGTAATGCTGATGAATTTAAAAACCTGCTTTTATCATCTGATAAAAATGGATTTAAGTTATTTGGGAAAGAATCTTTTGTTGAATTTATAGAGGAATTTACAGAATTAATTTTCAATCCAAATACAGACGCAAAGCGATTAAGTTTAGATGCAAACTCGGATTTAGTTTTAAATTCAGCATGTAATTTCTACGAAAACGTAAGCCAAAAAGAAGCAGAGGAATTTTATAAAAATTGTGATATCCCCGATTTGAAAAAACCAATTTCAATTGGTTTAAATTCAAAACTGATCAAGGAAAACGGGATCATAAAAGAACTGACCTATAAACTAGGCGGACATTATTCTGCAGCAATTGGAAGAATGACTTTTTGGCTTGAAAAAGCGCTTCGCTTTTCAGAAAATAAAGCACAAAAACAAGCCATTCAAAAGCTAATCACCTTTTACAAAAGCGGCCTTCTAAAAGATTTTGATGATTACAGCCTTTTATGGCTTCAAGATACAGAATCTGTTGTGGATATGATTCACGGTTTTATCGAAACCTATGGTGATCCCTTAGGCAGAAAAGCTACTTATGAATCTATTATTTCGATTAGAGATGAAGAAGCTACAAAAAGAGCCGAAATTGTAAGCAATAATGCCATTTGGTTTGAACAGAATTCGCCTACCTCTTTTGAGCATAAAAAAGAAAAAATCAAGGGTGTTACCGCTAAAGCAATATATGTTGTTATGGAGGCCGGCGATTGCTCTCCCTCTACTCCTATTGGCGTAAATTTACCCAATGCTGATTGGATAAGAGCTGAATATGGTTCAAAATCTGTTTCTATCAGCAATATCATCGACGCTTATGATTTGGCTTCAAAAGATAGCGGTGCACTGGCAGAATTTTCCTTTTCAAAAGAAGAAATTGAGATGGACCTCATCTATGGAAATCAGGCTTCAAAACTACATGTAGATCTTCATGAAATAGTTGGTCATGGTTCCGGAAAATTAGAAAATGGTATTGCAGATCCGGCGGAAACTTTAAAAAATTACGCTTCTACAATCGAAGAAGCCAGAGCAGATTTAGTCGCTCTCTATTTTGCCACCGATCAAAAGCTTGTTGATTTAGGCTTAATGGAAGATGAAAAAACAGGCTATTGCGAATACAATTCCTTTATTCGCTCTGCGATGTTAACACAACTGGTTAGAGTAGAATTAGGGAAAGAGATTGAAGAATCGCATATGCGCAACCGACAACTGATTGCAAATTGGGTTTATGAGCATGGCAAAAATGAAAATGTAATTGAGCGAGTAAAAAAGAATGGTAAAACCTATTTTGCAATTCGCGATTACGATAAATTAAGATTACTTTTTGGTGCACTATTGAAAGAAATCCAACGAATAAAATCGAGTGGAGATTACGAGTCCGCAAAAAAATTGGTCGAAAATTATGGTGTTAAAGTTGACACTGAAATACATAAAGAAGTATTAGAGCGCTGGAAAAAGCTTGCTATTGCACCTCATGCCGGATTTATTAATCCGGAATATACACCTATCTTTGAAAACGATAAAATGGTGGATATTGAAATAACCTATCCTGATGATTTTGCCAAGCAAATGCTTGCTTATTCTCAACATTATTCAAGCTTAATTTAAATATACAACTGTGACTTTTGACGATTTTGATTTACTCCCGGAATTAGCCGATGCTCTTTATGAAATGGGCTTTGATGAGCCAACTCCTGTACAAGAACAAGGAATTCCTTATATACTTGAAGGCCATGATTTGATGGCTTTTGCTCAAACTGGAACCGGAAAAACAGCTGCTTTTATTGTTCCTATTATCAATCAGATTTTGTCGCAACCTAAAGCGAGTGGCGTAAAAGCAATGATAATAGCTCCCACACGCGAGTTGGCACAGCAGATTGAGCAACAATTGCAAGGGTTTGCTTACTACGCTAATTTAAGTTCGATTGCGATTTATGGTGGCGGAGATGGAAGTGGTTGGGATTATGAAAAAAAGGCTTTGACGATGGGCGCTGATTTTATTGTTGCTACTCCGGGGCGATTAATTAGTCATTTAAATTTAGGTTATGTAGATCTAACAAGTTTGAAGTATTTTGTTCTGGATGAAGCGGATAAGATGTTGGATATGGGTTTTTTACCCGATATTACGAGCATCATCAATATGCTTCCTAAAAAAAGACAAAATATGATGTTCTCGGCAACGATGAATCCAAAGATTAAGACCATGGCAATGAAGATACTTTCGAATCCAAAAGAAGTTAGTATCGCAATTGCAAAACCAGCTGAAAAAATTGTACAAGCAGCTTACCTTGTCCACGACAACCAGAAAATAAAATTATTGGAAACTTTGTTGGAGAATAAAGCGGATAGTAAATTAATCATTTTTAGCAGTAGAAAAGTAACAGTAAATGAAATTGTAAAGCGCTTACAAGCCAAAAAAATTCCGGCAAAAGGCATTCATTCCGGATTTGAACAAAATGAACGCGAACAAATCCTACTCGATTTTAGAAATGGAAAGCATAAAGTGCTGGTTGCTACAGATATTGTATCGCGTGGAATTGATGTTGATGATATTAATCTAATAATCAATTTTGATATTCCGGCGGAAGCCGAAGACTACGTGCATCGTGTAGGCAGAACTGCCAGAGCAGAGCGTGAAGGATTGGCATTATCGCTAATCAATCAAGATGATGTTTTTCGGTTTAAAAAAATTGAAAAGCTCATCGAAAAAGATATATTTAAAATCCCTTTGCCCGAAGGTTTTGAACCAGGTCCTGAATATATACTATCAAAAAGTAATCTAGGAGAAAAGCGGAGAAAATTCACTAAGTATAAGAAGAAGCCACGTAGAGATTAACTTATTCTTGAGCAGTTAAAAAAAACTGCTTTGGACTAATTTAGTAATTTTTAACAACTTACTGTATACTATTTTTTTGGAAATCTCGTTTAGATTTAATACATTTGCTAGTATTAGAAATAGAATAATCTGATATTTAGATAGTTAATTTTAAAAGACAAATGAGACAGTTAAAAATAAATAAATCCATCACCAATAGAGAAAATGCTTCCCTCGATAAATACCTTACAGATATTGGGCGAGAAGGTCTAATTGGCCCCGATGAAGAAGTTAGATTGGCGCAGTTGATTAGAGAAGGCGACCGTGTAGCCTTAAACCAATTGGTAAAAGCTAATTTACGTTTCGTGGTTTCTGTGGCTAAGCAGTACCAAAATCAAGGACTTAGTTTACCAGATTTAATTAATGAAGGCAATGTGGGCTTAATTAAAGCAGCCAGTCGTTTTGACGAAACGCGAGGCTTTAAATTTATATCCTATGCCGTGTGGTGGATTCGTCAAGGAATTTTGCAGGCTTTGGCTGAACAGTCACGCATTGTGCGCTTGCCTTTAAATCAAGTAGGATCTATCAATAAAATAAAAAAGACTATCGCTAAATTAGAGCAAGAACTTAATCGAGCTCCTTTTATGGAAGAAGTAGCAGAAAGTTTGGAAACTTATCGATCGAAAATTGATGCTTCTATGCGAATCTCCAATCGTTCCTTGTCTATTGATGCGCCCCTTTCTTCTGATGATGATACGACAATGGTCGATTTCATAACAGCTAAAGATGCAGTTCATACAGATGATTTATTGATGCATGAATCATTAAATGCAGAAATAAAAAGATCCTTAGCCACCCTCACGGAAAAAGAGCGAGATGTAATAAATCTTTATTATGGTATTGGATTAAACCACGGACTCACATTAGATGAAATAGGTGATAAATTTGATTTGACACGCGAAAGAGTTCGTCAGATTAAAGAAAAAGCAATCAGACGATTGAAACATTCTTCACGAAGTAAATTACTGCAAGTATATTTAGGATAAAAACAAGGAGAGACGAAAGTCTCTTTTTTTTATTTTTGAGGAATGATTACAACTAATAAACATCAGGAAAGAAACGAACTTCTAAAAGCTTTCTTTTATCCACTCATTTTTGTGTTGATTCTATGGATGATAAAAGCTATTGAGCTTATCTTTCATTTTCCTTTAACTGGCGCCGGAATTATTCCTCGTAACCTGGCTCATTTGCCAAGTATTCTCTCCATGCCATTACTTCATGCCGATATCGCCCACTTGTTTTCCAACTCTGGCCCTCTCTTCATTTTGAGTGGTTTTATCTTTTATTTCTACCGTAAAATTGCCTGGAAAGTCATTGTCTGGATATACGGATTGAGTGGACTTTGGTTATGGATTGGGGGAAGAGATGCTTTGCATATTGGAGCAAGCGGTTTGATATACGGTTTTGCAGCATTTCTATTTTTTGGTGGTATTTTTAAACGAAGCACTACCTTGATGACTGTTTCTTTGGTGATCATATTTTTATATGGAAGTATGGTCTGGGGCTTTTTTCCAGAATTCTTCCCTGAGAAAAACATCAGCTGGGAAGGTCATTTGTTTGGATTTATCGCCGGCATATTAATGGCTGTTTATTATCGTAATGAAGGACCTAAAGCAAAGGAATACCATTGGGAAGATGATGATGATACGGAAGATGAAAATGCGTATTGGGTTTCTGATAATTCTGCTGATAAAACCATGCTCGATAAAGATGCACATCCTACACATTTTAAAAGAGGATAAACTCTAAATCTTGTTAATATTCCTTCTTTCAAAGTATTCCAGTTCTAAAAAAACATCTTTACTTTGCAGATATTTTAATTCAAGAAAAATCAAAATATATAAAGCATTCTTTTATTATGGCTTCAATTTGGAATAGAACACGCGATTTATATACCCGTATCCGAAATGGGGAAGCAAAGAAAGTTTTTCGCGAACAAATTTTAGAAGTTCATGATAGCAATAAAAAAATTGCAATAGCTATTGGATTTGGTATTTTCATGAGCATATTTCCAATTTGGGGGTTTCAAACAGCTGTAGCTATATTCCTAGCCGCGTTTTTTCGTTTGAACAAAGTCCTTGTAGTTATACTAACGAGTATAAGCATTCCTCCTGTTATTCCAGCATACCTTTATTTAAGTTTTATTACCGGAAGCTATATTTTAAATCAATCCTCAACAGTTTCTTTTAGTAAACATTTTAATTTTGAGAATATACAAAACGATTTATTTCAATACTATTTGGGCGCTATTATCTTTTCAATTGCTACGGGTTTGCTAATTGGAATAATTAGTTATTTAGTGTTACTGCTTTTCCGTAAGGAAGTCAATTCTATACAATAGAGATTTTAGAAAGTAAAAAAGAGGAGACTAATGCCTCCTCTCTTTGGTAAATACAAGTATTTATTAGTTGTAAAAGTAATATAATATATTAAGGGTCTACAAGAGTAAAAAGCAGCTGCAATACAGTATTTGTATCATTCGCATCAGGACTGATAAATAAAACAGCTGCATAACCACCTACGGGTGGCAAATAATTATCACCATAATCTCTGGCATCATTTTTCATTTTGATAGCCAATGCTGTTGGAGCTAATGCTCCTCCATTTTCAGTTTCAGTAATCTGACCAAGCAACATCCAAACGGCATTTTGAATATCTCTCCAGGAATGTCCTTCATAGCGATATAAATTATTTCCCAACCAGTTGATATTATCTAAAACAGGCTTTTGTAAACTAAAAGCATCAGGAATATCGTCAATATACAAAGAGGTGAACACGTTCATATTGTATTCTTGATTGAGTGTTATCTCTTCATCTTTATCGGCACAATAAACGCCGTAATTGCCATTTTGAATATCATAACCAGATCCAATATTAGATAAAGTGACATCGAAATAAGTTCCTAAACTACCTGGAATACTTGAAATAGTTGTAAGCGTTGCATTTTCAGGTAAATTCATGTAAGGTGGTAAGATATAATCAGCCTCAGGTGTACAACTTCCTAAAACAAATTCAATAATATTATTATCACCGGAATCTATTTTCTCATCATCTGTAACTACCCAAACTTTAAACTTTTTGTAGGAAAAACTATTTCCATCTTTAACCAAGATAAAGAGTTTAAATTTAAATCTCTCTCCCACAACATCGGTATTGGGATGAGGAATAATTAGCGGTTCACCTGATACTGAACTTGTTTCATTGGTGTAGGTTTCGATCAGATCCCAATCTTGATTTTCATCTTCCTTTAAAACCTGAATTTTATATATAGCAATCATATCATGGCTTAAGCTTCCGCCCACCATTTGATCATCATAAAATTCATTAGCTTCATAATCTTTAAAATATTTTGTACAAAAATCACCGTAGAAAAACATATCGTTATTGTCAACCGTAGTGTAATCTATTGCAAACCAAGAAAAACCAAATTTATCAAATTCAGCAGGCTCGAAACAAAGCACTTGTATTGGTACTTCATTTTTCAAAAATGCATTTACATTAAAAGCTTGAGGTAATGCATCAACGAGATCAGCATATTCAGAATCGACATTTGGAGTAGCATAAACCATGATATCATCATCACCACCGGTGGCATTATCAGGACCTTGATTCCAAAGACTAAAAGCAGTAAGTTGGTATTTTCCGGGAATTAATCTTAATGTATTGGTATACATCATTCCATTGAGATAAAAAATATCAACAATTTTATCAATGGAAGTTCCTGAAATAGGATTGCCGGATTCATCCAATTGTTGGATTGTAAGCTTTGCATAATGAGCAACATCATTATTGCAAATATCCCCATCTGTATCACTGGATTTTAAGCCGGATTCTAATGAAACTGCTGTAAAAATCACATCTTGCTCTGGCGCTATTGCCGTTGGTTTATTACAGCTAGTGACTGCTAAACCGGCGATTAAGAATAAATAGAATATTTTTTTCATCTAAGATGTTTTTATGTTTAAAAAAAAACCCCGCTGAACCCTATAAGGTATCCTTCCAAGCAGCCCTACTGATTTTCTAGAAATATCAGCGAGGAGTTTTATTTATCAATTATTAATTAGCATTGTTAAATAGTGAATTATCTATATACTACATAAACTTCCACCGTTAACAGATTCTCCTGATACGATATAATAATCTCCCCATGTCTGTCCTGCATAAATATCTACAGAACAACTTGTATGGATTTCATACCGTGGATCATCATTTACATAAAGAAAAATTTTCACGCCCATATCACCTTTATCTTTTTGACCGATAAAAGAAAATGTATCTGTTGGATCGCCTTCATATAAAATAACTCCTCCATCTTTACTATCATCTGTAACTTTGATGTGTGGATTGCTAATATCACCTACATAACGTAATGTTAATTGAGAAATTTTACCATCACATTCTCCGCATTCCGTTGGATCAGGATTAGGATTACTGCCACAGAGCGTTAAGCCACTAAGGAGTGTGCCTGAAACGATTTTAAAATCGCCCCAATCCTGTTCTACATACAAGGGAACAGAACAGCTGGTATGTATTTCATATCTCGGACTATCATTTACATAAAGATAAATCTTCGCTCCTAATTCACCACCATTTTTTTGGCCAGTAAAAGAAAATACACCATCTGTTAGATCAGGATTACCTTCATATAAAATAACTCCTCCATCTTTACTATCATCTGTAACTATAATATGAGGGTTACTAACACTACCCTTATAACGTAGGGTTAATTGTTGGATTTTTTCTCCATTGTGATCACCACATTCTCCACACTCGGTTGGATCAGGATCTGTTGGTGGAATTATAATATCAGCACCAGGAACGCAATTACCAATAACGAAATCGATTACACCATCAGCATCAATATCGTCAACAGGGAAGTTATTATCATCAAAATTCCAAGTTTGATAGGTTTGATAATTAAATCCACCTATTCCGTCACTTACATAAACTAATAATTCAATTTTATAAGTATCCACACCTGCATAATCCGGGAATTGAACACAAAGTGCAGCACCTTCTCCTAACCAATCATACGCATCAGTGGATGATCCCTCTAGAGTTTCGTTATTTTTAATCACTTCCGGAACATTCCAATCATTTGTGGTTTTGTTCCAAGTAGAAACTTTAATTTCAAATATGGCAGGCATATCGTGTTGTAAACCATTTCGCTGATCTTCATACAAAGATCCAACATAGTCATTAGCATCAACACAGATATCACCGAAAAAGCAAATCTCTCTTATTGCAGTAACATCTAGCGAAAACCAAGAAAAGCCAAACTGAGTAATGACAGTCTCATCAAAACAAAGCACCTGAATAGGAACTTCATTTTTGTAAAATGCTTCGACATCAAAATCCATCGGTAAAGGATTTGTAACATATTTTGCATATTCGGAATCAATTAAAGGTATAGCAAGAACTTCTTCTCCTTCATCATTATACAATATAAAAGAATCTAGAGAATATGTAGTAGCACCATCCACAGAAGCAGGTAATTTAATAGATTCTGTATAAACAGCACCATATTCATCACGAATTAGATTTACAGTTTGTTCTTCATGGTTAATTTCTATAATCGCGTAAGTGGCACCTTCTGTTGTACAATCAAAGGCAGGAGTATCTCCATCTTTGAAATTGGATCCACCCATCGAAGCTTGAAATACGACCACTTTCTCAGTAGGGATATCAACAGGTTTATTGCAACTTGAAATTGCGAAACCTAAAAGCAATAATATGTAAAGTAACTTTTTCATGATAAAATATCTTTGATTCAAATCTTTACTATCAAGTATTATGCCATTATATGTAAGAGTATTTTATATTCCTATTTATCAATTATTTATGTATATTACATTTATATTCTTTAATCTCTCATTATTCTCTATATGAGAATTAATCTATTTTATTGGAATATATTTAACGCTATAAGAAATCATATTAAGTTAAGTCTAGCCTGATAAGCTTTATTCTTCATGCAATTTCTCAAGAAAGGAAACCCCCAATAATTAAAAAAGAGGAGACCTATGCCTCCCCTTTTCATT
>JAGGUP010000020.1 GCA_021158405.1 Bacteroidales bacterium | reverse complement strand
TCTGCACTAAGTGGTGCTTTGTATTCAGGAAAAGCAGAACGTAACATTTCTGTATCAACAGCACCAAAAGCCAATGCGTTCACTTTTATTCCTTTATCTATGAGCTCAGCTGCCAAACTTTCAGTAAAAATAGAAACAGCACCTTTGGAAGATGAATACACACTCATCCCCGGAAATTTCACGCTCCCCTGCACACCTCCCATACTGCTTATATTCACAATATGGCCCCCTTTTTTCATAAGAGGAACAACGATCTGAGAAAGTCGGAATGCTGATTTAATGTTAACACCAAACGATTGATCAAAGTCCTCGGAAGTAATCTCGAGAAAAGGTTTAACAACCAAAAAACCTGCATTATTAATCAAAATATCAATTTGATTAAAATATTTTTTAATTTCCTTTTCTAGGAATTTGTAATCATCGGTATAAAAATCAAAAATCAAATAATCAAGATTGGAGGATGGATGTTCGGCTTCTACTTTGTTTTTTAATTCAATTAGGTTTTCTTCCGAGCGAGCAATAGCCAAAATACTATTTCCACATCTATCGGCTAATTTTAATGCTGCCTGATATCCAATTCCTTGACTAGCACCTGTTATAATTATATTCATTGATTTAATTTTTTAGATAAAACTTTACCGCAATGATGCAAAGTATTCGCAAAGATCGCTAGGCTTTGTTTAAATTTCTATTTTTTTTGTACTCGTCACTGTTAAAGATTATTTACTACTCTTTTGATCCCGTTTTTAATTAATGCTACATTAAAATTAATCAAAAGTCCCAATTTACAATTAGACAATTTCAAATAAGTTAATATTTGAGCTAGGTGAACATCGTTCAAAGCTTCTACTGCTTTCACTTCAATAATTACTTTGTTCTCAACTAATAAATCTAATCTATATCCAATTTCAAGTTTTACTTCTTCATAAATCAAAGGCAATGGCTTTTTTTACACTTTAGAAATGAATAAAAATATATAATCCTACTTATTTTTCTTAGCGTTCATTGCGCATCCTTTGCGACCCTTGCGTTTAAGCTTTTAAACATTTTTTCTAAATGGAGCTGTTGCCCGATCAAAGATGCCATGCATAAAAGCAATAGCCAAGCCATAGTTGGTTACCGGAATTCCTGCTTCAATAGCAGGGCGTAAACGATTTTTTACCTGTTTTTGAGTGATTACACATCCGCCACACTGAATCACTAATGCATAGTCTGTAATAGGACGTTTTAAACTCTCAAGCCCCGAAACCATTTCATATTCCAGATTTTTATTAGAATATTTATCGAGCCATTTTGGAATTTTCACTTGTCCAATATCATCGCAAGAAACATGATGTGTACAAGATTCTAATAACAACACACGATCGCCTTCTTTTAACTCTGCTAGTTTTGGAGTTCCCTGAAGATAGGCTTCAAATTCTCCTTTCTGGCGAGCTAAAACCACACTGAATCCGCTTAGAGGAATTTCGGCTGGAACAATAGAATCTACAAATCCGAAAGCTTGACTATCTGTAACTACCAAAACGGGTTTAGGATGCATCACTTTCAGATATTTTTCCAATTCCGTTTCGCGTAGAGTAACTACCACTGCGTGATTATCCAATACATCGCGGATAAGTTGTACCTGAGGCAATATCATCCTTCCAACCGGAGCTTCTGTATCGATAGGAGTTACAAGCAATACAACATCATCTTTCTTTATGATATCGCCAATTAGACTATTAAAATGCAATGCATTTCGAGGCATCATTTTATTTATTTCTTGATGCAGCAAGCTTATATCAGTTTGTTTTAAACAACTAAAATGAATAATAGGAACTTGCAAACGTGCAGCTAATGCATTTGATTTTTCCTGATCTATAGGGAAAAGATCAATCTTATTTTGAACAATCAGATAAGGAACTCCATACTCTGAAAAAGCTTGAACCAAATCTTCTTCATAAGATTCGAAAACACTATCTATAATAACGAGAATAGCCAAATCTATTTGACTGATTTGAAGAATGCTTTTTTTAATTCTCTTTTGACCCAAGTCGCTATCATCATCAATTCCAGCGGTATCCACTAAAATAACAGGACCTAAGTCGGCTATCTCCATGGACTTTTTAACAGGATCAGTAGTTGTTCCTGCTATGTCTGAAACAATAGCAATGTCTTGATTAGCCAGCGTATTTATCAGGCTACTTTTACCGTAATTCCTTCTTCCAAAAATTCCAATATGTGGTTTTATGTCTTTTCCTTTACTCATCTTAAAAAAATATATCTTTGAGTAGCTTTGTGTGTACTTTGTGCGACTGTGGTATAACATAAAAATAACCACGAAGGGCTCAAAGGATAACACAAAGGTATTCACTAAGTTTCACATAATAATCTTACAAAATCTTTATCACGAAGCAAAACGCCCATCTTTCAATACTAACTTCCGATCGCACATTCCTGCCAAATCAGCGTTGTGTGTAACAATTACAAAAGTCTGTCTAAACTCATCGCGCAAAGCGAAAAACAATTTGTTTAACTCCTGCGTATTTTCACTATCCAAATTCCCGGAAGGTTCATCAGCCAATATTATCTGAGGTGTATTAATCAATGCTCGGGCAATGGCAACTCTCTGCTGTTCTCCTCCAGAGAGTTCGGCAGGTTTATGTCCCAAACGATGACTCATTTGCAAAAAATCCAGCAATTCTTTCGCTCTTTTCTCCACTTGTTTCTGTGGGTTTTTTCCAATAAATCCGGGCAAACACACATTCTCTAAACTTGTAAACTCGGGCAAAAGATGATGAAATTGAAATACAAAACCGATATGTTTATTTCTAAAATCGGCCATTGCTTTATCGCTTAAAGCAAATACATTTTCTCCTGCAATTTCCAATTCGCCATTATCAGGTCGATCCAGTGTTCCTAATATCTGCAACAAAGTGGTTTTTCCGGCTCCCGAAGCTCCCATAATACCAATTATTTCACCTGATTCAATGCTTAAATTAATGTTTTGCAGCACTTTAATAGAGCCGTAAGACTTATAAATTTCTCGGGTTGTTATCATATTCTCCTTCGTCAATTGCAAAGATGCTAAGATAAATACAGTTTTCCAATGATGAATAACAAAATAGTTAAGGAAAACCTATGAATGTTATTCTCGAAAAAATTAAATCAAAAATAGAGCGAGACTCAAAAATGATTTTAATAATCCCCTTGATTTAAAAAACTTGATGCAAATACCAATACAATTTAGGATTCCTCATTTTGCACATTGAAAAAAGCAATTAAATCTTTCAATATTTCGGCTTGTTTAGCAAGGGTATCTGAATTCAGAGAAAAACGCGACGAAGATCCTGCATTCTGTTGAGTAATTATGTTCAATTGCTGAATAGCTTCACTCACCTGATCGGCTCCTGTCCTTTGCTCCAGACTAGCGGATGCAATTTGCTGTACTAACAGTGCCGTTTTTTCAATATCAGGAATGATTTCAGTCAATTTATTCTTTGTTTTATTTGCGATTTCCACACCATTTAAAGACAACTCATCTATTTCACTTGCTGCAAGTTGCGATCTAATTGCTAGTTTACGTACTTCGGCAGCAACAACAGCAAAACCCTTGCCGTGCTCCCCTGCTCTAGCGGCTTCCACGGCAGCATTTAATGCTAGTATATTTGTTCTCCTTGAAATCTCACCAATAATCGATATTTTTTCTGCAATATCATTTATGGACTGAACCAAGGATTGTGCGTAAATATTCCCTTCCCGCATTCCTTCAACCGCTTTGACAGCTATCTTTTCGGTTTCTTGTGCATTTTCCGTATTCTGATGAATATTAGAAGCCATTTCTTCCATCGAGGCAGATATCTCTTCAGCAGATGCTGCCTGACTACTTGAGCCATCAGCTAAATCCTCAGCAAAACGGGATAAATCCAAACTAGAATCCGCAATTTTATTTGAGCTTTGAATAACTTCCACCATAATAACTCTCAATTTATCGGCCATCGCAGATAAAGCTTCAGCAAGCTCTCCGGTTTCATCATTTCCTCGGATTTTGATTTGTACTTCTAAATCCCCCGAAGCAATGGTTTTGGCAAAATTAACTCCTTCAATAATGGGTTTACTTATAGCATCAGAAATGAAATAAATTAAGATATAAAGCACAATTAATCCAAGAATACCAACAATCAGAGCGTTTCGGAAAACACTATTCGCTTCTTGCATAACAATACTAACAGGCACTTCAATGCCAATCAACCATTTTTTATTTGCATTTCCAATAGAAATAGGTGCAAAAGAGACAAAATATTTATTATTATCCTGATTATTAAGATATTCAAAATCAAAGCTTTGATTTTGAAGAGACTCTTCGAATCCTTGCTTAAATAAAGTACTGTCCCCTTTTAAATTCGAAAAATAGTCTTTTCCAATCAGCGAACTATCTGAATGCGCCACTATTAGTCTGTTATTAGCCACAATATAAGAAACCGTGCGTTCAAAAGGATGAATATCGACGATGATATCCTTCATTGTTTCCAAAGAAATATCCACACCCAAAAGTCCGTCAAATTTACCTTCTTCATTTTTAATAGGACAAGCCACAGTAGTCATCAATATTCCGGCTAACTCAGGAGTTGTAACATCATAATAAGGATCTACAATCGTTTCCCTATTCTGTTCTCTTATAGCATAATAAGCAGATGTAAGAAGAAAATTATTTTCTTCTATACTTTCTGTATTAGAAAGAATGGAATTATCTTTTCGGAAATAAACACTTCGTCTTCTTCCATTTTTTTTATCATATTTCTCGTCAAGAGCCCTTTTTTCCCACGATAATCCAACGGACAAAAAATGCCTATTATTTCTCATCCAATTTACCATTAGATCGTTATAATATACATTACTTTCTCGTTGATTGTACTTTTTATGATCACCTAAAACATCGCTCAAAGTTCGTGTTGATGTCATAATTTTATTCAAATCATCTTGCACTTTATTTCTATATTCTCGCGTATTGGCACTTGCTAATGCCGCAGAATCAGAATACGTTTTATTTTTTAATTGAAGGCTGATATACCCAATGGAGATACCATAAACGATAGTTGCAACGGTAAGGATATATAAATTTAATTTTGATTTGAGTTTTAAATGTTTAATCTTCACAATATAGCTGTTTTATTTCGTTTGTAAAGGTATTTTATATTTTGATAAAATAAAATGGTTTTAAAGCTTAAGTAAAAAAACCAACTGCTTTGATTTCTAATTATCTTAGATATTCCCAGCTAGAGGAAAGAAAAACTAAAGATAATCAATTCCTGAACTTCAACTAGTGTCTATCTCTTTCAAAAAATAAATTGTAACCAAATCACTATTTAGCTATCCAAATTGCATAATATCAAATGATATATTGTAATTGTATCAAATTGTAACTTTGGCTTATGGATATTTTTCTTTCTGTTTTAGCAATACTATTACTGTTAATTGGTTTATTAGGAGTCATAATTCCTGCTCTTCCCGGCCCTATTATTTCTTATTTTGGTTTGGTTAGCTTGTATTTTAGTAGCCATCAACCTTTTACCGACCGCTTTATGTTAATTTGGTTGGCACTGGCTGTAGGAATCACCGCATTAGACAATATCGTCCCCATACTAGGAACACAAAAAATGGGAGGTTCAAAAAAAGGTGTTTGGGGAAGCATTATTGGATTGGTCTTTGGCTTAATGTTCCTAGGCCCATTTGGAATTTTAATTGGTCCTTTTATAGGTGCAGTTGTTGGAGAACTTATTGGAGGAAAAGAATTTAATTTAGCACTAAGAGCAGGATTTGGTAGTTTTTTAGGGTTTCTTACGGGAACTATCCTGAAGTTAGTTTTCTCTGTTTGGGCAGGATATTATATAATTGTAAACCTTTATTTTTTTAGTTGATGAAAAATTTATATTAATAATATTCGGTTTTCTTTAAAATAAGTTTTTCATTCGCTTTATAAAACTATACCTCTAATACCGTGTTTTTTAAATGAACTTTTTTAGTGGAGAAAATAAAGAGCAAAGCAAATCCAAATAATGCTGAAATAAATGAACCGACAATAATACCGACTTTAGCAGAATCGACATAAGCAGTATTTTCAACAAAAGCCAAATTAGCTATAAAGATTGACATCGTAAATCCGACACCTGCCAATACAGCAACGCCTATTACTTGCATAAAGCCAAATCCGTCTGGCAATTCAGCCCACTTTAATTTTACACTTAAATACGACATCAGGCTAATACCTATACTCTTGCCTAAAAACAAACTTATTGAAATAACGAAAATCAGATTGTAATCTAATGGAAAAGCAGTTTGAAAAGAAACGCCAGCATTGGCAAAAGCAAAAAGCGGCATAATAAAATAAGCTACCCAATTGTGTAAGCGATGTTCAAGATGCTGCAAAGGAGATTGAACTTTGCACGTCCAATCTTCCAAATTATCAATTTCATCAATTTGTTCTCTGGTCAATATTGGGACATCATTATCTTCTACTGTTTTTATTCGGCTAATAATTTCAGTTAATTCCTTAGTAAATACTTTAACGCCAACTTTTTGCCTGATAGGTATGGAAAATGCCATCAAAACACCTGCTATGGTTGGATGAATTCCAGACTTTAGAAACAAAAACCAAACAATAACTGCAACAATAAAACTTAAGTACTTTGAATATATCTTCTTATAGGCCAGAAAATATAAAACCAATAACAAAACAAGAGATATAAGAAGCAGACTCCAGTTTAAATCTCCACTATAAAATAAAGCGATAACTAATACTGCACCTAAATCATCTACAATGGCAAATGCCATAAGGAACACTTTTAAGCTCAAAGGGACTCGCTTCCCTAGTAATTGAAGTATTGCTAAAGTGAAAGCAATATCTGTAGCCATAGGGATTCCCCAACCATCTTGTGTATTTGGATTTGTATTTAAAAATAAAAATAAAAGCACGGGAACTACAATACCTCCTATTGCTGCAAAAAATGGGAATGCCGCTTTGCGTAGAGAGTTAAGTTCACCAATTAATAGCTCACGTTTGATTTCTAAACCAATAAGAAAAAAGAAAACAGCCATTAAACCATCGTTAATCCAAAGCAATAAAGGTTTAGACAATTCAAAACTCTGGGAACTAAAACCCAGTTTATATTCCCAAATCGAATTATAAATATCGCTAATTGGCGAGTTAGCCCAAATCAATGCCAGAATAGTGGCAGTAAATAGCAGGATACCACTCAAACTTTCTATCTTAACAAACTTCTGGAAAGGTGTAATTAGCGTTTTTTTAATGGCTTCCATAATTAAATGCGTTTTTAAAGAAAATCAATAATTTGAGTCCAAAAATACAAATTTTATTTCAGGCATTGGTATACCTAATAAACCTTCTGCAATATTATAGTCAAATAATAACATCTTTCGTTAAACACTATGAGCGTGGGTCTTGATGAATAGATAGTCGCGCCATTTTCTCCACTTCTATACTGGGAAAACCGAATTCTTCTACCACTTTTCCTAAAATTAAATAGAGACCATAGCCTCGAAATGGATACTGCTTCAAGCTTGGCGGAAAGTTTACGGTATCAAAAAACTGACCGTCTTTATCCAGAAAAGTACCAAAATGCATCAATTCTTTTCGCACGGTGCGTACATTTTTATAAGTAACTAGATTTCCAACCATACGGACTCTTTTCCCAACATTATTTATCAAGTCTTTGGCTAACATATCTCCCCGAAATTGGGTTTGCAATAAATCGAAAGAACTTATGCTAATTGGAAAGCCAATGAGTTCTACTTCATCGTAAGCATCTTCAAGTTTAGAATAAAGAAAATCGGGCAAACGATAGTTTTTTACGGAAAATTTAAATAGCGCCGGGCCTCCGTCTTGCTTTTGCGTCTTATTAAAAAACAATTGCATTTCCCACAGCAAAGCCGCTTTGGGTCTATTGGCAAAGCGAAAAGCACCCACCCGAATCAATAACACCATTTGCTCCTTGCCTATTTGCATACGCTGAACAAAATCGGGCAAATCTAGGAAAATGCCTCGCTCTTCTCGCTCTTTTTGAATGGCTTTTCCAAGATTGGATTCCACACTTTGAATATGAATAAAACCAACATAAATGGTTTCTCCAATCAAACGTGTTTTATAATTGCTGTAATTAACACAAGGAAGCTGCACATCGGCACCTGCCGTTTGGGCTTCATTAAAATAGACCCAGCTGTGATAAAAACCTCCAAAATTATTGATTACTGCCGTGATAAATTCTAGGGGGTAATGCGCTTTTAAAAACAAGCTTTGAAAACTCTCCACGGCATAAGAAGCCGAATGTGCTTTAGAAAAAGAATATCCTGCGAAAGATTCGATCTGACGCCAGACTTCTTTGGTCAATTCATCGGAATAGCCACGCTCTTTGCAATTGGAGAAAAAACGATCAATAATGCGCTGAAATTCTTTCTTACTGCGGTATTTCCCACTCATCGCACGACGCAAAACATCGGCATCAGCCAAATCCAAACCGGCAAAATGATGACAGACTTTCAACACATCTTCCTGATACACCATCACTCCATAAGTTTCTTTCAGTTGCGCTTCCATTACCGGGTGCAAATATTCGATACTTTCGGGCTTATGAAAACGCTGAATATAAGCACGCATCATCCCCGATTTAGCTACGCCGGGACGAATAATAGAACTAGCAGCCACCAAACTCAGATAATTATCGCAGCGCAATTTTTTTAACAAACCGCGCATAGCAGGACTTTCCACATAAAAGCAACCGATTGTATCGCCTTTTTGCAGTTGAGCACGCACTTTTTCATCGCGCTTGAATTCCTGAATGGCGTGAATATCTACATTAATCTTTCGATTTTCGAGTATAATTTCGGCTGCTTCTTTAATATGCCCAATTCCTCGCTGACTTAAAATATCCAGTTTCTCAAAACCAATATCTTCGGCCACATACATATCCCATTGAATTGTTGGAAAACCTTTAGGCGGCAAATCCAAAGCACCATAATAGTTGATGGGTTTTTCAGAAATTAAAATGCCTCCAGCGTGGATACTCCTCGAATTCGGAAAATCTTTCATCAGAACAGCCAAAGCCTGCATCTTTTCGGTAATCTCATTCCTGTTCTGAATATCGTTGGGATATTTGATTAATCGATCTATTTCTTCTTTGGGTAAGCCAAAAACTTTTCCCAATTCGCGATAAATCGATTTGCCCTTAAAAGTGCTTATGGTGCCTAATAAAGCAGTATGCTCCCTACCGTAACGCTTAAAAATATAATCAATCACCTCATCGCGCTCCTTCCACGAATAATCGATATCAAAATCGGGTGGCGATGTGCGTTTGGGGTTCAGAAAACGCTCAAAATACAAATCGAGTTCAATGGGATCAACATCCGTAATTTTTAAGCAATAAGCCACAACGCTATTGGCTCCACTCCCACGTCCAACGTGATAAAATCCACGCGACATAGAATAGCGAATGATATCCCAAGTGATTAGAAAATAGGCCGAAAAGCCTAGTTCATCGATAATTTCCAATTCGTGCCGCAAACGACTTTCCGCTTCCAAATTATGCTTCCCATATCGATATGAAAAACCATCGTAGGCCAGCTTTTTTAAAAGCGTTTTGTCGTCAATGCGATTCCCCGTAAAAGTTGCTTTGTTTTTGACGCTTTTAAAATCGAAATCGATGCTACACTCTTTGAGCAATTTTTCTGTATTTTCAATCAGTTCAGGCCAATCCAAGAAATAGTAATGCAACGCATCTTCGTTCGGAAAATCATCGTGCAAATCTGCCTGTTCTTCCTCTTTAAGTTTATCCAGCAAGCAATTGTGATCAATCGCTCGCAAATGCCGATGCAAATTATAGTCTTCTTCCGTTTCAAAAACTACATTTTGCAGCATCAGTAATTTATCTTTCTGTTTTGCCAAAGGCGAAAATAGCAGTCGGTTTAACTGATTACGCCGAACACCAATAAATTCACAGGCAGCCAGTTCTTTGTCAGGAACATTCTCAAAAGGATAGACAATAAACACCTCATCCGGGAGCAAGGGGATTTCCGGATAGACTTTTTTGTTGAGATGATGTTGAGATAAAAAATGATTGATCGCATACAAACCATGCTCATTCTTCGCGATAAGCAAATACATCAAATCATCCGCATTGCGAATATCTACTCCAACAACAGGCTCAATTCCCAACTCCTTGCATTGCTTCACAAAATCGATTGCAGCCGTAGTATTGTTGATATCGCTAAGCACAAATTTCTGATAGCCTTTTTGATGCGCCAGATAAAGCAGTCGCTCAACGGAAAGTGTTCCATAGCGAAGGCTGTAGTATGAATGTGCTTGTAGAATCATTGATTAATATCTAATCTTTTATTATGGCTTTAAGTTATATTAAAAGTTGATTAAATTGCAATTATGATTAGATAATAATCTTTTTAATTTTCATTCAACACTTTAAACAAGTTCATTAAATTGCAAGCAAGCGAAATACAATTCAAGGCCTAAATATTTCCTTTCAAATCCTTATTCAACAATTCAGAAGAATAGCGGTTTTAATTCTATCTTCTCAAACTAGTTTTGCAGAAAAAATAGAAAACAATGCATTTACACTTTAAAATAACACACACACTACTTCTAATACTCGGGCTGCTCTTATCAAGTGGCACTTTTGCACAAAGCATTACGCAAACAATTAAAGGAAAAGTAATCGATTCAGACAGCGAGCTCGCTTTGCCTTATGCAACAATTATTGTTTTAAATACCGATCCACTTATTGCTACAATTACTAATGATGACGGATATTTCAGATTAGAGAACGTAGCTGTAGGCAGAGTATCCTTACAAATTAGCTTTGTGGGATATGAAACTAAAAATGTATCTGATATTTTATTGAGTTCAGGAAAGGAACTCAGCTTAAATATTTCCTTGAAAGAATTGTTTTTTACATTAAGCGAAGTAGTTGTTAAGCCAAAGATTAAAAAAGAAGAAGCTTTAAATAAAATGGCCACCTTATCAGCCAGAACATTTTCAGTAGAAGATGCTCAGCGTTTTGCTGGCGGAATGGACGACCCATCACGCTTGGCAAGCACTTTTGCTGGAGTTACACCAAGCACCGTTGATAATAACGAAATCGTAATTAGAGGAAATGCAGCAAAAGGAATTCTCTGGAGATTAGAAGGAATGGAAATTCCTGCTCCAAATCATCTTGCCGGAATGTTTTCGGGCGGAGGAATAAATACGATGTTTAGCAGTAATATGTTAGCTAATTCCGATTTTTTCACTGGTGCTTTTCCTGCCGAATATGGCAATGCAATGTCTGGTGTCTTTGATATGAAGCTGCGAAAAGGGAATTCTGACAAAAGAGAATATGCATTTCAATTTGGAAGTCAGGGAATTGATTTTGCTCTTGAAGGTCCTTTTAAAATGGGGAAACGTTCATCTTACCTAATAAATTACAGGTATTCCACCATCGGTTTACTGCAAGGATTAATGCCTCAAATTACAGGACTCCCAACTTATTCCGACCTATCGGTGAAATTCGATTTCCCTACCAAAAAATTTGGAAATTTCTCTTTCTGGAGCATCAACGGAATGGGCAATATTGCAAGCGATATGGATAAAGATCCCGCAAATTGGGAAACAAATATGGAGAGTTTTCAATATACTATCTCCTATAATTTAACGGCTTCCGGCTTAAATAATAAAAAAGTATTGGGCGAGAAAACATACCTATTTACTTCCGTCGCTTATACAGCAACCGAATACCATAATGTGAACAATTACTTTAGAATGGATTTGCAAGAAGTGCCACTGACAAACCAATATGAGGTAAATTCGAAAGTATCATTTGCAAGCTATATAAATCATAAATTCAACAGCAAGCATTCCAATAAAACAGGCTTTATTATAAACCGGCATTTCTATAATTTTGATGTTGAAAACAATACCAATGTGGCTGAAAATGATGTAGCCGATTTCTTCGTAAAAAGTAAAGGAGCAGCATATAGCTATCAATTTTATACTCAATCTAAATATTATTTAGCAGAGAATTTGAATATCAATACAGGAATCCACCTTATTTATTTTAGCACGAATAATGAAGTTCTTATTGAACCAAGATTTGGCATTAATTGGCGCTTTAGCCCAAAACAATCCTTGAGTGCGGCTTACGGAAAACACAGCAAAATAGAGCCGCTTAGAATATACCAGACCGATATACCAGTTGGGGATACTTACCAAAAACTAAATAGTACTTTGGATATTACAAAAACGCATCATTTTGTGTTGGCTTACGATTTGAAAATCGGAAAAAGAACCAATTTGAGAGTAGAACCTTATTATCAAATTTTATACGATATCCCTGTAATTGCCGATAGTTCTTTTTCAATGATAAACTATACCAGTGAAACATTTTTTACAGAACCGCTAATAAGTACAGGGACCGGAACAAATATTGGCGTCGATGTAACGCTGGAGAAATTTATAAATAATGGTTTTTATTATATGATTACAGCATCTGTTTATGATTCAAAATACAAAGGAGGTGACGGAATTGAACGAAATACGAAATACAATCAAAACTTTGTCTTTAATGCATTGGCCGGAAAAGAGTGGCAGACCAAAAAGAATAATACTTTTGGGGTAAATGCTAAGTTCACAATCTTGGGAGGAAAAAGAGAATCTCCGGTAAACCAAATGGAATCAACTCAATACGAATATGTTATCTACGATTATTCGCATATCTACGAAAATCAATTGCCAACAAATTATTATGTCGATTTGTCGATAAACTATACCGTTAATAGACCCAAATGTTCTCATGCCATTATCTTTCAAGCAAAAAATTTATTGATGCAGGAAGAATCATTAGGGCATGCATATAATTATAAAACGAATTCTGTTGAGCCCTATGGTTTAACAATTATATATCCTTATTTAAGTTATAAAATTCAATTTTAGTGGATTAAGGAAAATGTTTAATTTTAGCAATATTTTTTATAAGCAGAATAAATGAGACAAAAAAATATACATCAATTTCTTATTCGGTTTACATTCATATTCTTTGTTCAACTTATACTAAAAGGTTTTGATACATCCTTTGGTAATATATTTGAGTTTACAATCAGAGGCTTATCCTTTTCAATCGTCTTTATAAGTTATTGGTTAATTATTTGGTATACCGCTTCGTTTCTTAATACTCAACTTTTTTCTAGGGAAAAAGAGCTGTTTAAGAAAAAGCCAAGACAAATTTTGATTATTTTCTTAATAAACTTTTTATTCGCCTTTCTAGCAGGATTCATTGCTAATTATTTATATCGTTCAGGTGATGTTTACATTTTCAATTTAGGAAGTTATTGGTCAAATATATCCTTGCTGAACCCTGAGTTTACAGTCAGTCTTTTGGCTATTTATTTAATGGTATTTTCTTTTGACATATACTTACAATCGATATTAGATAAAAAAGAAGACCAAATTAAACTCGAGAAATTGAAACAAGAAAATACACTTGCAAAATATCTAAACCTAAAATCACAGATCGAGCCTCATTTTTTATTTAACAGTTTGAGCGTCTTATCTTCAATTATTTATACCAATGTCGATTTAGCTTCAGATTTTGTTCTTCGCTTATCGAAAATATTGCGCTATGTAATTGAAAAAAATGAATTACTACTCGTTCCACTAAAAGACGAAATCACTTTTATTAACGATTATTTTTTTCTGATTCAAACCCGATTTGAAAAAGGCATTGTCATCGAAAATAATATTGACGAAAATAATATTACTAGATGTAGCATTCCTCCAGTATCCTTACAATTACTTGTTGAAAACGCAATAAAACACAATAAGTTTACTAACGACCATCCACTACGTATCACGCTGTATAATGATACTAATTTCATTGTCGTTAAAAACAATATAAATATACGCAACGATATAACGGCTAATACAAAACAAGGTCTTGAGAATTTAACAAAGCGCTATTCTTTTTTATCAGATAAAGCTGTAAAAATTGAAATAACCGAAAATGAATTTATTGTTTCTTTACCCATTTTATCAAATATAGATAATGAGAGTTTTAATATTTGAAGACGAAAAACATACAGCAATACGCTTAAAAAGCCTATTGTCTGAAATCGACAATTCGATTGAAATTGTGAGTATAATAAGTTCTGTGGAAGAAGGAATTAGATGGTATAAGGAAAACAAAATGCCCGATCTAATTTTTCAGGATATTATTTTAACCGACGGAACCTGCTTTGATATTTTTGAAGCAATAAGCGTTACAGCACCAGTTATTTTTACCACCGCATTTAGCGATTATGCAATTCAATCCTTTCAAGTAAATAGCATCGATTATATTGTAAAACCATATGATATTAACCATATTAGATTGGCTTTAGAGAAACTAAAAAACTTAAAAAGTTCGTTTATCACACCCCAAAGTGATTTACTGAAAGAGATCATTAACAAAAAAGAATTTACTCCCAAAAAACGCTTTCTCGTAAAAATTGGAGATAATTATAGCACAATAAATAGTAAAGATATTGCCTATTTGAAGTCAGAAGATGGAATAGCCTTTGCTACGATGTTTGATAACAAAAAACACATAGTAGATTACTCTATTGTAGATTTATCGAAGCAAATGGATGCTGCGGAGTTTTTTCAGATTAATAGAAAAATGATCGTAAATATCAATAGCGTAAAAAACATTAATTCCTGGTTCAACAGCAGGCTTAAGATTGAAGTAAATCCAAACATTGAAGAAGATATAATTATTAGTCGAGAACGCGTAAGCGCTTTTAAACAGTGGTTGGATAAATAGCAAATTGGGGTTACTCCCTTAAGCTACCGCATCATCTTTGTCATCCACAAAGTTAACAGCTATAGCACCAAGAATCATAAATATCCCAGCTAAAACGATGGCATAAATTGCTTGAGAATCGTAAACTCGCTTTACAATGGGGCCGCCAAATACTCCATTTACAATTTGTGGAAAAGTGATGAAGAAGTTAAATATTCCCATATAAATCCCCATCTTCCTTACAGGTATAGATCCTGCAAGTATGGCATAAGGCATAGCCAAAATACTAGCCCAAGCAATACCAATGCCTACCATAGAGATAAGTAATAGCTCTTTATCTTTTATAAAATAGATGGATAATAATCCCAATCCTCCAGCCAATAGCGACATCGCATGCGTTTTCTTCCGGCCGATTTTCCCTGCAATAAATGGCAAAGCAAGTGCAAAAAACATAGCAACACCATTATAAACAGCAAAAAGGTTTCCTACCCAGTTGCCAGCTTCATTATAAGCCTCGCTAGAAACATCTGTAATATCCAAACCATAAATATGTTGAGCAATGGCCGGGGTTGTAAATACCCACATCGAGAAAAGGGCAAACCAAGAGAAAAACTGCACCAAACCCAATTGTTTCATTGTTTTGGGCATGTTAGCAAAATCCGTAAAGATATCTAGGATGCTACTGTTCTTTGCTTTCACTTTTTCCTCTTCGGTCAATTCACCAGCTTCTTCATCTGCATAGGCAGCAAATTCTTCAGGAGGATATTCTCTCGTTTTAACAACAGTCCAAATGACAGTAGTTAATAATGCTACTGCACCAATATAGAATGAAAAGATAACATTATCAGGAATTCCGCCATTGGGATCAACTTTAGAAATACCAACCCATTCCGCAAGAACATAAGGCATAAACGATCCAAATACAGCTCCCATACCAATCAAGAATGTTTGAATACTAAATCCCATAGTTCTTTGATCTCCCGGCAAGAGGTCGGCGACTAATGCGCGGAATGGCTCCATAGATACATTAATAGAAGCATCCATAATCATAAGCATCCCCGCACCTATAAACATAGGCGACATCAGATAAGCCATAGATCCAGCATTAGGCATGAGTACTAAGGCTATAGAAGTTAGAACAGCTCCAATCAAGAAATAAGGTTTTCTTCTACCAAGACGATTCCAAGTAGCATCGGAATAATGACCAATAATAGGTTGAACAATCATTCCGGTTAAAGGAGCAGCCAACCAAAACCAAGATAAATGTTCTAAATCTGCTCCGAAAGTTGATAAAATACGACTAGCATTGGCATTTTGAAGAGCAAATCCAAACTGAATGCCCAAAAATCCGAAACTCATATTCCAGATTTGCCAAAAACTAAGTTTTGGTTTTTGCATGATTAAATTTTTTTGGTTGAAAATTTTGTAAATCCAAGGGGATAAAAGTAGCTATAAAATTCAAGACAACGATAAAAAAATACAGGGCAAATAATTTGTTCTTAAATCCTCCTTTATTCAATAAATAATTAGTTATTCAGCTCATTTTTACTTTCAGTTTATTAAATCTATCTCGTCAAATCCAAAAGTCCATTTACAATAGTTAGTGGATGCGAAGGATTTCCTGGGATAAATAAATCTACTTTTATATCTTTCAAAATACTTCTGTCAATAGCTTCACTATCGGTAAAAACACCTCCACTAATAGCATCTACACCACAAAGAACAAATATTTTTGGTTCGGGAATAGCATCGTAAGCAATACGTAATGGCCCTGCCATATTTTCCGTAATAGGACCTGTAACAACAATACCATCAGCATGGCGAGGTGATGCTGTAAATTCTATACCATACCTATTCATATCAAAATTAGCATTTCCTGCTGCTCCGAGTTCTGTTTCGCAAGAATTATCGCCTCCGGCTGATACTTGTCGCAGTTTTAGCGATTTACCAAAAGTTTTTTTAACTTCCAGTCTGATAGCTTCTTTATCAAATTGAATAAAATTATTTTCGCCTTCTTTTACAATAAGATTTTCTCTTTTATTTGAAGATATTTTATAGTCTTGGGTAAATTTTATTTTTTCGGGAAAAGCAAAAGCACATTCGCCACAAAAAGCACATTTTCCCATATCAAAACTTATGGGATTTAGTGAAATAGCTCCCAATGGACAAATATCTATTAGAGCTTGCTCATCAACTTTTACATTACTAATTTCGGGACGCCCACGAAAAGGGGCTTTTAATTTCACATTTCGTACATCTGGAATATATTGTTTCCCGTTGTGAAATATTACTTTAGCTTCTTTTATCATTTTATTATTTACTTTTTCCTTGACTATTCAAAAATAACAATCTTCAATTTTCAACGCTCAATGTTCAACGTTCAATAATCAACTTTCAATATCCAATTTTCATTTATTCCTCTTTTGAACATTGAACATTCTTTATTGAACATTCTTCACTGATTATTGAATATTCTTTAAAGGTCATTCCCACAATAACTCAAATTATAACTTTTATTATTAATCGGGAAATCAGAAATTTCCACATTTCTTAGTGATAATTCCAAGGCTTTCCAATTATGCATCGATGGATCTTTAACTTTATAATGTGATAAATCACCATTTTCATCTGTAATTGCGCAATGACAAACTTCGCCTCGCCAAGCTTCTACTAAAGAAATAGCTAAATTATTAGGTTTTAAATTTAACTGATAATCAGGTTTTTGGGTGTTTTTATTATCAAATTGAAAATGTTCCATAAGATTTCTAATCCAAGCAATAGATTTTCGTATTTCTTTTTTCTTTAATAAAAACCGTGCAAAAACATCTCCTTTTTTTAAAGTAATAGTTTGGTATGGGAAATTTAGATAAGCTATATTAGGATGACTTACACGTATATCTTTTACTATATTAGACATTCGAGCCGATAAACCCACTGTACCAACAAGTTGAGCTTGTTTTTTAGTGACAGTACCTACAAAATCGAAACGATTTTGCACACTTGGTAATCGGTAGGTCAAGTCTGCCATTTCCTCAAATTGTTTTTCGTATTTTGCAAGCATTTGTAAAAGTTCAATTTTCAAATCTTCTGTAAACGGAAAATGTGTTCCACCCATTCTCACCAAACTTTTTCCAAACCTATTTCCACACCAAAGCTGGGTAAAATTAATTATGGCAGTTCGTAATATTCCAAAAACATTTGCGCCTAAATGGTATGCAGCATCAACACATAAAGCTCCAATATCGCCAGTATGAACAGCAATGCGTTCCAACTCCAAAGCCAAAGCTCGTTCAAGATGTAATTGTTCACTAATTTGCTTATTTGCAAGAGTTTCCATAGTTTGCGCAAATGCCGTAGTATGTCCAATTACAGTATCACCAGCAATATTTTCGGCTAATAAATTACGTTGCAAATTATGTTTTTTATTTAAAAACAATTGCTCTACTCCTCGGTGTTGCCAACCCAATTGAATTTCGAGATGCAATACATTTTCGCCATTACAAATAAATCGAAAATGCCCAGGTTCAATAATCCCTGCATGAATAGGGCCAACACCCACTTCATGTAGCTCTTCACTTTTAATGCTGTAAAACGGATAATCGTTAATTTGTAATTTCTTATCGGCACGATTATGCGGAAATCTTACTGGTTTTTGCCAAGGGTGATTGATAAAGTTTACACCGAAATTTTCGTATATCTCACGCTCAAAAATATGCAAAGCAAAAATGGATTGTGTCAACGAGTTTAATTCTTGCTTTTTCCTAGCTTTTAAAATATGGGAAAGAATAGCAATATCATGATTTTTATCATCGGCAATAGCTATAATAAATTGCAAATCGTCTTTTCTACGATAAGCAAAATAAGTTACACAGTGATTTTCTTCTTTTTTCAATAATTCTAAAACAATAGAATAAAAATCAGCATAAGTTAAAGTTTCAATCTTTTGCAATTCAACGGATTGATTATTTTTTATTCGTAATATACTATCTAATTTATTCATAATAATCAATTTAGAATTGCAATTGCAGCATCAATTAAATCAGTAAAAAAAACAGGGGGATTTATTCCCAAATAAATAACTAAACCAAATAAAACAAATTGTGAAATAGATTCGTAAGGATTAGGCTTTATCTCATTAATTTCTATTTCTTCATCAGCCTCATTAAATAAAAGATGTAGAATATTTTTGCTGAATGAATAAATAATCAGCGTTAATAAAATCAAAATAAAAATAGCGATGTAATAATGTTTAGTCAAAAACATTGCTTTAAAAGTCAGAAACTCACTAACAAACATTCCTGATGGTGGAATAGCCAAAATAGAAATAAAACCAAGGATTAATGCTAAACCACCAACGGGATTAATTTTAAAATACCCATACGCATCTTTAATCCAATAAGATTTAAAATAGCGATGAACTTGTCCTATTTGATAGAATAAACCAGCTTTTACAAATGAGTGAAAAACAAGATGTAAAATGGCAGCATAATAGCCAATACCCCCAATTCCTAATCCTAATGCTACAATTCCCATATGTTCTAAGCTAGAAAAAGCGAACATTCTTTTATAGTGTTTAATTTTAAGCAGCTGTATTGCAGACATAAATACTGACAATACACCAGCAATTAATAAAACATTTTGTGCCCAATGTAAAACTTCTGTTTGAGCAACAATGGTAAAAACTCTATAAATTCCGAGGAAACCAACATTCATTAGAGTAGTAGAAATAAAAGCACTGATAGGTGGCGGAGCAACTGTGTGAGCATCAATAGCTACGGTATGCAAAGGAAACAATCCCATTTTAGCACTATAACCTGTCAAAACCAGAAGAAACGCCATTTTTAACCAAATGCTACTCATTGAACTAGCAATTTCTATTAAGTGTAAAAGGCTTAAATCAGTAATACCATTACTACTTGCCGTAATACTTAAGAATAAAATTCCTATAAATGCCAAAGCAACCCCAACTGAAGAAACAAATAAGTATTTCCAAGCTGCTTCCAAAGCTTCTTTTGTTCGTTCAAAGAAAATAAGTATGGAAACAAATAAGGTGGTCGTTTCAATACTAATCCAAAGGACAGCAATATTTTCCGCAAAATATGCACTCATCATCGCTGTTATCAACATAATAATCGAAGCATAATATCCAGCTTCTTGTTTATTTGTAAAATTATGTCTTTTTAAGTATAAATAGCTATGATAAAAAGTTGCTAAACTCAATATACTCAACACAAAAGCTAATAAAACACCTAAGTCATCAAATTTATAATAATGCGAACTAATTTCGTTAATATGAATAAATGCGTATCCACTAATGCCAGTTAGCATTAATAAGAAAACGGCAGAAAGTATTTTTGTTAAAATATTATTTCTAACAAAGAAAATGCTTAAACTAATTGTGATAGATATAATTACGAAAAGTATAAACATCTTCTTTAATCTTTTAAATTTGATAATTGGTCAATTTCCACACTCTTAAAAGTATCACCAACCTGATTTATAAAAATTCCCAAAACGAGAACCCCCATTAAAACATCTAACAAGATAGCAAGGTTTACCATCATAGGCATAACACTACCAACCGCAAGAGATAATAGAAAAATACCATTCTCGATAATCAAATATCCCACAACATGTGAAAAAATATTTTTATGAATAATAATAAAGTAAACGCCAAACAATATTGAAGCAAAAGCAACAGTAAAATATTTTGTATGTATTTGATTATCATTTAATTGACTACTAAGTATAAAGCTTAATAATAAACTAATAACGACCACAATTATAGAATAAAATACAGGAATAGACGGTTCGTGTTCTCGTTTTAAATGGTTATGCCGGCGAACTTTATTTAAGAACCAAGGCACAATAATAGACTTCACTAAAATAGTTTCTATTAAGATAAATACAAAATCGAAAACTTCAATTTTATTCAAACTGAAAAATACGATACCGAATAAAATACTACCTTGAATTGCCAAAAGCCAGATAAACTTTTTAACACGCTCTGATAAAGCAAAATATATCAGAGTTACGGCATATAGGATGATAAATAAATAAGTCATTTTAATTCAATATTATTTTTTGAGTGATAATTAATGTGGTTAAAAATATAACTACCGCAATAGCCGATAACATTATTATCCATTGTGGATTCTTCTCCATTTTATTTCTAGCTCTAAATGCTTCTACAAGTCCTATTATAATGGCAAATAGTATTTGAATTCCGAGAAAAGCCGTTATCTGATAATACCAAATCCAAGTAGTTTGAATAACAAAATTTGAGATTAAACCACCATAAATGGCAAACTTTAACCAAGTTGCAATATGTATTAATCCCAAATCGAAACCGCTATTATCTAAAACCATAACTTCATGAACCATTGTTAGTTCTAAATGGGTTTTAGGATCGTCAACTGGCATTCTGGAATTTTCAATCATAGCAATATATATCAAAATATAAATAGCTGCGATACTAATTATATAAGTTAATTCTGTACCAGCATGAAGATTCATATACAGATCCTGAAAAGAAGTGTTATGGGTAAAAAGTGCCATTGATCCAATCAAAATAAAAAATGCAGGTTCTACCAACATCGAGTACAAAGCCTCTCGATTTGCTCCCATTGCCTCAAAACCACTTCCCGTATCCATTGCGGCAATTATCATCATAAATTTACCCATTGCAAGCAAGTACGCGAAAAACACAAAATCGCCTTCAAAAGATAAAAATCCTTTTTGAGAACCAATAGGAATGAATAAGGTCGCCATAAGTACCGAAGCCATATAAACCAAGGGTGTAATTTTGAATATTACCGAAGTAGTTGAACTGTATATTGCTCCTTTTTTGAATAATCTGATAACATCGAAAAGTGGCTGAAATACCGATGGCATCTTGCGTGCAGCAATTTTGGCTTTCACTTTTATGATGATACCTACAAAAAATATGGAGGAAACTAATATTAATAAAAAGCTAATCATTTTATATCCAATTTAAATAAGTTAGTATAGAAATAACAGCAATAAACAGCAGAGCATAAAGTAGATAATGTTGAATTTTCCCTGTTTGAAAAACGGCAATTTTCTTTAAGAAAATCAATATTTTATCCACTGGCCTTATAATTAAATTATCTTCAAAAATATCGCTCGAATGGGTTTCAAACTCACGTTCTTTTGGGAAAATATCTGTTTCTTCAAAATTTTCAAAATCCTTTTTTACATTTACAATTTGCTTAGATATTTGTACAAAATTGTCGGCATAAGAAGTAGCCGTATATTGATGTAAAGCGGGATTAGCACCCGTATAAGCACATCCCCAAGTTGTATTCTGTTTAATGCTTTGTTGTTTTTGTTGCCAGGCTCTAAGTAACCAAATTACACCTATTAATATTATAAAAATACCCGATGACAAACTAATATTATTAAGTGTTGGGATAATTTGTTGAATGGCTATTGTGTCACCTGTAAAAACACTAACAATTGCCGATAAAGGCTGCATAAAAATAACAGGAACAAAACCAATGAGAACAATCATAAAACCAATTAAAAAATCGGGTAAGATCATTGCGGCATCAACTTCAGTGGCATGTTCAACTTTATCGCTGCGAGCAGTTCCCAAAAATACAATACTAAACACTTTAGTAAAGCAAAATATAGCTAATCCACCAATAATGGCTAATCCTGAGAAACTAAAAAGCAAAATAATATCCGTAAATAAATTAGCTTCTTGAAGCGATTTAAACATCCCCGAATAAATCATAAACTCAGATATAAAACCATTGAATGGCGGCAAACCACTTATCGCTAATGCGCCAAGCAAGAAAAACAATGCTGTTTTAGGCATTTTCTTAATCAATCCGCCAAGTTGCTCAATATTTCGAGTATGCGTTTGTTTATAAACGGAACCTGCCGTATAAAATAACAGCGATTTAAAAAGTGAATGATTAAGAATATGAAGAATACCACCACCAAAACCAAGTACTGCCAAAACAGGAATATTTTCGGATATGCCAATAACACCCAATCCAATCCCGATACCAATAATCCCAATATTTTCGATACTATGATAAGCCAGAAGTTTTTTTACATCGTGTTGAACAATCGCCAAGGAAACGCCAATTAAACCAGATGCTAATGAAATAATTAAAATAAACAAACCAATATCAAACAAGTCGTGATTAATATAAGTTAAAACCCGAAGAATTCCATAGATACCCATTTTTATCATTACGCCACTCATTACACCTGACACGTGAGAAGGTGAAGCTGGGTGAGCATGTGGCAACCAAGAATGAAAAGGAATAAACCCCGCTTTTATGCCAAAACCAATAAAAAATAATAAGAATAATAAGAATGGATTATGTGATGCAAAATATACAGACAATCCATCGAAACTAAATTCAGATGCAGTTTGAGTATAGGCCCAAATAAAAGCAAGCATTAAAAATACTACGCCAATATGCATTTGTATCAAATAGTTAATACCTATTCTTATAGTTTCTTTTTTCTCTGATTCAAATATTACCAAGAAAAATGATGACAAAGACATTATCTCCCAGATAATTAGAAAAGCTAAAGCGTCTCGAAACATCACTACTAAAAGCATTGAAATATGCAACCATAAGAAATTAAAAAAATGAAAAGCCAATTCTATTTTACTTTTCTTATTAAAATAGGGCTGCAAATAACCTTTAGCATATATAATTCCTGTTAAACTTGTAAAATTCACTATCAAAATAAAAAATGCTGATAATTGGTCTATTTCCAAATTTAAAATATTGCCTAAAAAAGGAAGGAATGCTATTGTTAATTTTCCTGAGATTATAAATAAAGATTTAACAGCCCAAATACTACTTATTGCAATAATGATTAGGTGTAATAATAGTCCAAAATAATATTGAAATTGTTTTGGTATAAAAAACAATACAAAGCTTAAAATAATTGCAGCTTTAAATAAGATGATGTCCATATTAACTTATATCTAAATAAAATTTATATTATCCTAAATCTCAACACTTTAAACCCCCAAAATTACAGTCGTTTCAGGCTAGTTTAAAGCAAGGACAAATTATTATTCTTGCAAAAAGGAATAGGTTATGTTGCGGCTGCAAATATACAGTTTTCCTATAACATATAAGGAGAATTCGATATAAGATTTGACTAATAATATGCAATGAGTTTGGATAAAAAATTAGCTTTAACCCAAACCTATTCAGAAAGTTCAATATCAGATTTTACTAATTCCGTGACATTTATAGTAGGAAGAACGAATTTATTAAATTTTGTATTTTCCGTTTTGCTATAAGGCACCCATTAAATTAATGGCCAAAGCCTTTTCTAATTTCGAAATGGTTTCCAGCGTGAGATTCTCTTTGCCTTTCACAATTTTATTAACGTATTGTGGCGAAACACCAATTCTTTCTGCTAAGCTTTTTTGTGAAACCTTTTCTTTACGAAGTGTTCTCAACACTTTTAGGGCAATCTTTTGAGAATGCTTAAGCCATTCCTTATTTCCTTGCCTCTTGTTGGCTTTCTCAATCCAATCGGACGGAGTGGCCAAACTATTTAATTTATCGGTTATCTCACTCATAATTTCTCTTTATCTCAAAAAATTCGATCAAACTATCACTATCAATTATTCCTTCTTCAATCAAGGCTTGTTTTACGCTTTTCAGTTTTTCTAACTCTTCTAACAAATGCGTGCGTTCATTCATTGTTCTGGTTAATTTAATAGCTCCACCCGTTATTACAAAGGTATTAGACTCTATTCTTATTGCATACATCCGCAACCAACTATTTCTAGCAGAGCCGTATACTTTAGTTTTTTGATAATCGGGAATTGGATATTCATCTCTATTGTTTAATGGTTTAAAAAGCGTTTGCAAATTTTGATAATCATCTGATTTTCCTTTTACTGCAATTTTCTTTATTAATTGTTCTAATCCGTCCGCCTCTATAAGTGTTTGTTCAACAGCATCCTCTATTGAAATATTTTTATAAAAACCGCTTTGTAAATCTTGTTTATGTTCTTCAAAAAAGGATTCCAGAAACTCAATGTCAGACCAATCCTCAAATAATCGGCTAAATTCATTGTATTCTTTATCCTTATATTTAATAGCATATAAACTATCTTCAATAATGATTTGGACTGCAAATATACTATAATTGCTCATAAAATAAACCTACAGGTTGATTTATTGCGTTATTTTTCGCTTTTATTAACAAATACTACTTTCGCATTTCTTGCTCAAACAAGGATTTTAAGTACTCTATACAAATACCTACTCTCAAGTAAAGTTAGCAAAATAATTCAATCTCCCGTACTAAATAAAGGTGTAGTTATTTTTGTATCAGAAACAAATCAGCCAAAGCAATGGCGGCAACGGCCTCAATAATTACGGGAATCCGAAGGGCGATACAAGCATCGTGTCGACCGACAATATTAAAATCTTCTGTTTTATTCTTTGTTTGATTAAAGGAATGTTGCGTTTTACTAATGCTTGATGTTGGCTTTACTGCAACCCTGAAAACAAGTTCGTTACCGTTACTAATGCCTCCGTTTATTCCTCCAGCGTTATTCGTTTTTGTTTTTCCTTCGGCATCCAAAATCTCATCGTTATGCTCACTGCCTTTCATTTGAGCAGCAGAAAAACCGGAGCCGAATTCAATGCCTTTAGTAGCAGGGATAGCAAATACCAAATGACTAATCATTGATTCTATCGAATCGAAGAAAGGTTCTCCTAAACCAATAGGAAGTCCATTTACTTTACATTCAATCAAACCACCAACAGAATCCCCATCAGCTAATGCTTTATCAAGCTCATTTTGAATATCCGTACTTCCGCCTACTTCAATTACTTTGGCTTCAAAGCGTAGATTTTTGAGTATTTGCTTGGCGATATATCCAGCAGCAACCAAACCTAAAGTTATTCTTCCTGAGAAATGACCACTTCCTCGAGGATCATTAAAACCTTGATATTTCTGATTAGAAGTAAAATCGGCATGACCTGGACGAGGAATTTCCTGAATCTCGTCGT
>JAGGUP010000031.1 GCA_021158405.1 Bacteroidales bacterium | reverse complement strand
TTTGCAAATAGTCTTTGTTTAAATCGTCAGGGTTGGCTTCAAAAGTAATTTCGGCTTTTTCTTCAACATTAAAAGCACCATGTATTTTCTCAAAAATGGTGTTTAATTCCCTTTCATTCAATAGGCTGGGTGTTCCTCCACCAAAATAAATACTATTTAGGGTTTCGCCGTTTAGATAGTCTTTTTGTAAATCAAGCTCTTTAATAATTGCTTTTACCAGTTGAGGTTTATATTTGCTGCTTGCCAGCGAATAGAAATTGCAATAATGACATTTGCGTTTACAGAAAGGAATATGAAGATAGAGTCCGGCCATAGCTTCTGCAAAAATAGGGCAATATTTTAGAAAAAGAGAAAGTAAAAGAAGGGTGTAATGTATCTAACGTTTTAACTATATGGCATTGGGTGTTTTGAAGCACCGCACTTTCAATTTGCTAGTATGTTTATTAAATGTACTCATGTTTCAATTTACCACTTACTGCTCAATGACATATGACGTTTCCTAAGTTTGAAATGTTTTTATTTGTCATAATGATATTTGCAGCTATAAATCAGAATTTTTCCTTCAATTACCTGATAAATCAAACGGTGTTCTCTGTCTATTCTTCTTGACCAATAACCAGCTAAATCATATTTAAGTGGTTCTGGTTTTCCTTTACCATCAAATGGAGTTCGAGAGATATCCTTAATTAATTCGTTTATTTTCTTCAACATTTTTTTGTCTTCGACAAGCCAGGATGAATAGTCTTCCCAAGTGTTTTTTGAAAAAGTAATATTCATTATATTTCAATTAAATCTTTCTGAACGGTTTGTCCTTCTTTCATTTGTTGCATTGATTCGTAGAGTCTATCCGCATTTGCTTTTGAACTTAAAAGATGAACAGTTTCCATAATTGAATTATATTCATCTAACGAAATAATAACGGTTCCTTTTCCGGAGCCACGTTTAATTATTAATGTTTCATTATTGTTTTCAACACTATCTAAAAAGCTTTTTAGACCCGTTCGGAATTCTGTAAAATTTGCTGCTAGCATGATAATTATTTTTTAGATTTCTAATAAAGTACAAATATACGTACTTAATTAGTAAATATCAAAAGGTGATTGATATTTATGTTTTAAAAATTACCGCCAACTATTAAATATATATACAAAACAGAAATCTATTCCTTGCAATTGTAGACAAATCAATGTCTTATTTGCGGAATTGTATCTCGTTTAAAATGTATCACTAAGATAGAAATTTATTTTTTTCTAAAAATTAGACACAAGCATCTTCCCCTAAATGAGGAGATTAGAAAAAGAGCGTTCATTATCGTACAGCAAAACAGAAATAAAATTATGATAATCAGGGGATTTGGACCTTAAAATATTTTCGATACTGCAAAAAAATCAGTTTATTTGCAGTAGTAAATAATAAAATTTGCCAATCAAAAATCGTTTTATTGGCTTAATAGCAAAAAATACAGATCAATAATTTCAAAACAAATAGTAGACACATGAAAAAATTACTAATTTTTATTTTTGTGCTTACACTTGGATTTCAATCCTCCGTGAAAGCCGATGAGGGTATGTGGGTTCCCATGTTCCTCAAGCAATTAAACATCAAAGATATGCAGAAGAAAGGCTTTAAGCTGTCTGCAGAAGATATTTACAGTATTAATCAAGCCAGTTTAAAAGATGCAATCATCATTTTTGGCGGCGGTTGTACCGGTGAGATTGTTTCTCCCGAAGGACTTATTTTTACAAACCACCACTGTGGTTATAGTTCTATTCAGAAAGTAAGTACAATTGAGCACGATTATTTAACGGATGGTTTTTGGTCGAAAAACAAAAGTGAAGAAATTCCAATTGATGGATTAACCGTTAAGTTTATGAAAAGCATGAGCGATGTTACTGCTCAAATGTTTGTAGGAATTTCTGATACTATGAGTGAAGGCGATCGCACGAAGACTTTAGCCGAAAACGAAAAATTACTAATTAAAGAAGCAACCGAAGGAAATGATTACAACGTTATTATTCGTAATTTCTTTGCTGGCAATGAATATTATATGGTTGTTTATGAGGTGTTTACCGATATTCGTTTGGTAGGTGCTCCTCCAGAAGCAGTCGGTAAATTTGGTGCCGATACAGATAACTGGATGTGGCCTCGCCATACAGGTGATTTCTCTATTTTCCGTGTATATACTTCTCCAGAAGGAACGCCCGCAAAATATGCTGAAGAAAATGTTCCAATGAAATCAAAATGGCATTTGCCTATTTCTATCAAGGATACTAAGCCTGGTGATTTTGTGTTTATTATGGGAAATCCAGGTGGAACACAACGTTACTCTACTTCTTACGCTATCGATTTGGCTATCAACGAAAGCAACCCAACTATTGTTAAAATTCGGGCTGTAAAACTTAACGTGATGCGCGAATTTATGGATGCTGATCCAAGTGTTCGTTTACAATATGCTTCAAAGTTTGCTGGTGTAGCAAACTATTGGAAATATTATCAGGGACAAACTAAGGCGCTAAAAGCAAATAAGGTGGCTGATATTAAACGTCAGATTGAAGCTGACTTCCAAACCTGGGCTGATACCGACGAAAGTCGCAAAGCTAAATACGGTTCTGTGTTGGCTGATTTCAAAGACGCATATCAGGCAATGAAAGAATTTAATATGAGCAACTGGTATTTCCGCGAAGCATTTTATCGTGGTTCGGAGTTATTGCCTTATGGTGCTCGTTTTTCTCAACTTGGTACTTTATTAGCTGCAGATTCTGTTGATCAGGAAAAAGTGGATGTCACTATTGCTCGTTTAAGAAGTGGTGTTGCCAATCATTTTAAAAATTATTATATGCCATTGGATCAAAAAATGTTCGCCGAGACAATGCGTTTATATTATTGGGGTGTTCCTGCAGATCAGCTTCCTGCTGCTTTGACCAAACATGCTCAAAAATACGAAGGCGATTTTAGTGCTTGGGCAAAAGATGCTTTTGCAAAATCGAATTTCACTTCGGCAGAAAAAGTAAATGCTTTGCTTGATAATCCTACGGCTGATTTAATTAATAATGATCCGGCTATTAAAATATGGAATGGTATTTATGCTAATTATAGAACCTTGCGACCAAAAATGGCACCCGTTATTGCCAAATTAGCAAAAGCAGGACGACTCTATGTTGCAGGTCTACGCGAAAAAGACCCTAATAAAAAATACTATCCGGATGCTAATTTTACGATGCGTTTAACCTATGGTGAAATTGGTGGATACCGTGCTTCTGATGCTGTAGATTATAAATTCTATACCACTACCGATGGTGTTTTAGAAAAAGAAGATGCTATAAATCCTGAATTTGTTGTCCCCGCTAAATTAAAAGAGCTTATTCTGAAAAAAGACTTTGGTCCTTATACCAACAAAAAAGGAGAAATGCCTATTTGTTTCTTGAGTAATAATGATATTACCGGTGGTAATTCAGGCAGTCCAATTATGAATGCTCGTGGTCAATTAATTGGTCTTGCATTTGATGGTAACTGGGAAGCCATGAGTGGCGATATTTCTTTTGATAAAAAGCTACAAAAAACAATTAATGTTGATATACGCTACGTATTATTTATCATTGATAAATTAGGCGGTGCACACAATATTATTGATGAATTAACGATTGTTAAATAATCGAAATCAAACTGAAATATTAAAAGTGAGTCTGAGTTTTCGGGCTCGCTTTTTCTTTAGATAGTCATACGATGACTCTAAAGTCATCGTATGACTTGACTCTTTAAGCCACCCTATGATTAATTAAAATCCTGATCAGGTAAATAACGATAAATAATGAACGAAAAAGAGATTCTCAAACAAAGCGCCGATTTTGTTCGACAAAAACTTGGAGGAGAAGGAACAGGACATGATTGGTGGCATATTTATCGTGTTTGGCAAACGGCAAAAACGATTTCTAAAGAAGAAGGCGGAAATGAGTTTGTAATAGAATTAGCCGCATTATTACACGATATTGCCGATCATAAATTTCATAATGGTGATGAAAGCATTGGTCCACGAGTGGCTACTAAATTTTTAGTTTCACTGAGAGTTCCAAAAAAGATTATTGACGCTGTAATACTAATTATGGAAGAAATCTCCTTTAGCAAGGGAATGACCCCAAGTAGTTTGGAGGGAAGAATTGTTCAAGATGCCGACCGTTTGGACGCCATTGGAGCGATAGGCATTGCACGAGCTTTTGCTTATGGAGGACATAAGCAACGCGAAATTTATAATCCTGATATTCCTCCTGTGGAATATGCTACCAAAGAAGAATACAAAAAAAACAGTAACCCAACGCTAAACCATTTCTACGAAAAGTTGTTATTGCTTAAAGATTTAATGAATACAGCAAAAGGAAAAGCGATGGCAGAACAACGCCATATTTTTATGAAAGAATATCTGGATCAATTTTATTTAGAATGGGACGGAAAACGCTAAATTCTATTCGTGCATTCAGGGCAATTTTTTCACTTTAGATTTTCGAATTAAAAAACCTATTCATGCATTCGAGACAATTTTTCTTTCACAGATTCCCGAATGAAAAACTATCTTTGTTATAAATCTATTCCATGCTTTTAAAAACTCAAACTTTTAAGCACTTTAGCTGGGCATTTTTAGCCTTGCTTATTTTGAGTAGTCCTTTGCTTTTTACCGAGAAAGAGTTTTTAAATCTCTGGTTAAATCAGCACCACAGCCCCTTTTTGGATGTTTTTTTTAAGTATACAACCCACCTAGGAAATGCGTGGCTATTATTGCCACTATTAATTTTTGCTTTGAGCCGGAATTATTTCTTGAGTCTCGTTTTATTTGTCACTACGATATTTGAATCTGTATTGGTTCAGGTGGTTTTGAAAAACGGTTTCTTTTCAGATATTGTTAGGCCCATAAAATACATTTCGCAAAGCGATATATTGCATCGAGTAGAAGGCATTTCCGTTCATTCCTTACACTCTTTTCCATCAGGACATGCCCAAACAGCGTTCTTAATTTTTACCTTTTTGGCTCTTTTCTGTAAACGTAGCTCCAGTGCATATATTTTGTTATTTTTAGCTGCTTTGGTCGCATTGTCTCGCGTTTATCTTTTGCAACATTTTTTTATTGATGTCTGGTTTGGAGCAATAATAGGCTATATTTTCCCGGTGGGAATCGCTTTTGTTTTCTATAAATATACTAATCTATCCACGAATCCAAAATGGGAAAAAGGTTTCTCAAGATTCAATAAAAAATAGTCCTATTGAAATGCTGAGCAAGATGTTATGTCTTTGCGTTTTCTTTGGTTGTTTTTAAAATTGTATTTAAGTATAATTTCGTGACCACCTCCTTTGTAGACGTTTGTTTTATTCGTTATTAGCATATCAAAAGAATAACCAAACTCCAATTCTTTTGTAAGAATAACACCCACTAAGAATGCAACTGCATTTTGTGAGCGAATCATAATTCCGCCTGCAAATTTATTATCGATAATAAACATAGAGCTTATATCTGCTTCAATTAAAAGATGAGGATTAATCTCATTCGATCTATTTATGCCGATGAAACCTGATGGTTTTAATAAGATTCTGTCTGTTATTGAAAAAGAAGCACCACCAATTAAATAATACTTTTTGGAATGAAGTGCTAAACTTGAAGAAGAAAAGATAGTATTGTTCAGATAATCGTGTTGTATTAAATCGGGAATCGAAACACCAAAATAATATTGGTCTGTATAAGCAAAAATACCAAAACCAAAGTTGGGCAAAAAAACACTTTCAATATTCTTCCTGAAGGAAGGATCGATAGGATTATCCAAATTCAAGTTTGTTAGTCCAATTTGTAACATATTTAATCCGGCTTTTAAGCCAAAGGTTATTTTAAGCTTTTCCTCGGAACGAATGGTGTACGAATAGTAGGCCTTTATAGCTACATTTCGTTCAGGACCAGACTGATCATTAACAAAAGATAAACCACCACTAACATTTTTTCCAAATGGAGCCTGTATGGAAAAAGTTTGATTTCTCGGAGCTCCGGGAATGGTTATCCATTGGGAGCGATGAAGTAGAGTGGCTGTTAATTGGTTTTCGTATCCCGTATAAGCCGGATTTACTGCCATTAAATTATACATATAATGGGTATACAAGGCCTCTTGTTGAGCCATGGCCAAGCTCCCATTAAACAGTATAATTAATAGTAGTATTTTTTTCACCCCTTATTTTTTTATCTAATCAGATACACAAATCCTTTTCTTCTTGTTGCCCCATTACCTAAATTCAAAATATAAAAATAGGTGTCTTGAGGTAAAAATTCTCCAGTAAAAATATTTTTGCCGTCCCAATAATTATTCTGATAATCAGTATATTGAAAGACCGTTTGGCCGTTTTTATCAAAAATAACAATCGAATTATTTGGAAAATGAGATAGTCCAGAGATGATAAATAAATCATTAATACCGTCTCCATTGGGAGAAAATCCTTCCGGAATAAACAAAGGGTTAGGAATTATTGTAATATAAACAACCGCCGTAGATGTTTTTCCGTGTTTATCGATAATAGTATATGTAAAAGTTTCTTCAGGGTAATAATGAGATGCAGGTGTATAGAGTAAGTAATCGTCAAATGGATTGAGTGGTGTGTTGTTATCATTAATTATTATATTTCCTCTGATAGGTTGATTATCAATTTGAATACTAGCTGCATTTTCGTCGAAATCATCATTTTCAAGCAATTGTAGAATGTTATTTTCGCTTCCTTCACCAACACTATAGTAATCGTCTTGAGGGTTTTGGAGTCCAATCTCATTGATTGTTAAATTTAAAATTAGAATGCTGTCACAACCTGTAATATTGACTAAATTTTGAATATAGATTCCGGACTCATTAAAAGTTTCTCCATTTAAAGAAAAGCTCTCAATGGCCGTTTCATAAATCTCAGTAGAAGAGCCTCTGTTAATTGTTAAGTGAAGCGTTAACGTACTATCACAACCGGCAACATTAACTAGATTTTGAGTAAAAGTACCCGACTCAAAATAAGTAATATCGTTTATTGTCAGACTATCGCAAGCCGTTTCAAAAAGTTCTGAAGATGAACTTTCGTTGATTGTTAAGTGAAGCGTTAATGTACTATCGCAACCGGCAGCATTAACAAGGTTTTGAGTAAAAGTACCCGACTCAAAATAGGTAATATCATTTATAGTCAAGCTATCGCAAGCCGTTTCAAAAAGTTCGGAAGTAGTGCTTTCGTTAATTGTTAAGTGTAAAGTCAGCGTGCTATCGCAACCATTCGCATTAACTAAGTTTTGAATATAGATTCCTGATTCAGTAAATGTTTCATCATTCAAAGTAAAACTATCGCAAGCCGTTTCGAAAAGTTCGGAAGTAGTGCTTTCGTTAATTGTTAAGTGTAAAGTCAGCGTGCTATCGCAACCATTCGCATTAACTAAGTTTTGAATATAGATTCCTGAT
>JAGGUP010000116.1 GCA_021158405.1 Bacteroidales bacterium | reverse complement strand
TTAATTACATTTAGTTTGCTTGCCTTCTTTTTTCTAGGGCAAGCGCAAGACAGAATTACTGGAAATCAGTTTGCAACACGTTCTGAAGTGATTGCACAACACGGAATGGCAGCAACCAGTCAACCCTTAGCAACACAAGTAGCTTTGGATATTTTAAAAGCGGGTGGAAATGCGATGGATGCAGCTATTGCCGCCAATGCGGTTCTGGGTTTGGTGGAGCCAACAGGAAGCGGCATGGGAGGCGATTTATTTGCGATTATTTGGGATGCGAAAACAAAGAAATTGTATGGGTTAAATGCCAGTGGTCGTTCCCCTTATGATTTAAGTCTTGATTATTTCTTGGAAAATAAATTTAAAAAAATACCTTCTCACGGTCCACTTCCTGTTTCTGTTCCCGGAGCTGTGGATGGATGGTTCGAAATAAATAAAAAGTTTGGATCGATGAAGATGAAAGACATTCTTCAACCCGCTATTAATTATGCAAATGATGGTTTTCCAGTAACTGAACTAATCGCTTATTATTGGAATAGATCAATAGCTTTGCAACGTTTTCCAGGCTTTAAAGAAACCTTTATGCCAAATGGCAAAACACCAGCCAAAGGAGAAATATTTAAAAATCCACGATTGGCCAAAACATTTGAAATAATAGCAAAAGGCGGGAGAGATGCTTATTATAAGGGCGAGATAGCGCAAAAAATTGTGACTTATGTTAGAGAACAAGGAGGTTTTTTAAGTCTGCGCGATTTTGAAGATCATCATTCCGATTGGGTTGAACCAATCAGTGTAAATTACCGTGGTTACGATATTTGGGAATTGCCTCCAAACGGACAAGGAACAGCCGCTCTTCAAATGCTAAACATCCTTGAAAATTACGATATTGCTTCCATGGGATTTGGCTCTGATGCTTACATGCATACATTCATAGAAGCCAAAAAATTGGCTTTTGAAGATCGTGCAAAATATTATTCCGATATGGATTTTAATAAACTTCCGATAGATCAACTTATTTCGAAAGAGTATGCAAAAGAACGGGCAGCGCTGATAAAAGAACGATCTGCTCGGTCTTATCCGGCCGGTGAATTAGAAATGGGGAATACCATATATATGACTGTTGCCGACAAAGATGGAAATATGGTTTCTTTAATTCAAAGTAATTACCGCGGAATGGGTTCTGGAATGACGCCAGGTGATTTAGGTTTTATTCTGCAAGATAGAGGAGAGCTTTTTAGTTTAGATAAAAATCACATGAATGTTTTTGAACCTCATAAACGCCCTTTTCATACCATTATTCCAGCCTTCATCACCAAAGATGGGAAACCGTATATTAGCTTTGGTTTGATGGGTGGAGCTATGCAGCCTCAAGGTCATGCGCAAATTGTAGTGAATCTGATTGATTTCGGAATGAATTTACAAGAAGCTGGAGATGCACCTCGTATTCGTCACGATGGTTCTTCGCAACCCACAGGCGAAGTGATGATAGATGGTGGAGTTGTTAACTTGGAATCGGGTTTTAGTTTTGAAACTATAAATGCCTTGATGGCTAGAGGTCATAAAATCCAATTTTCCAAAGGAGGTTATGGAGGTTATCAAGCCATTATGTGGGATGAGAAAAACAAAGTCTATTATGGCGCTTCTGAATCGCGCAAAGATGGTCAAGCCGCCGGGTATTAATTGCAATAAATAAGTAATTATATATTGATCAGATATTAACAGAGGCTGTTTGTAAGTTTTGCGGTCTGAAAGCTTCGCCTATAAAGCTTTTCCGTACTTTTGTAAAAAATTTTATTTTATGGCAGAAAGCTATAACGATGCGAGTGTAAAGTCGTTGGATTGGAAAGAACATATCCGTCTCAGACCAGGAATGTATATTGGGAAGTTAGGTGATGGCGCCGCACATGATGATGGTATTTATGTTTTAATAAAGGAAATTATTGATAATTCAATTGATGAGTTTGTTATGGGGAATGGCAAACGAATCGATATTGATATTATGGATCGTGAGGTTCGTATTCGGGATTATGGAAGAGGTATTCCACTTGGAATGGTGAATGCTTGTGTTTCAAAAATGAATACAGGTGCTAAATACGATTCTAAAGTTTTTAAAAAAGCTGTTGGATTAAATGGTGTTGGAACCAAAGCGGTCAATGCACTTTCTTCAAACTTTATTGTGCAATCTGTTCGGGAAGGAAAATCAAAACGCTCTGTTTTTGAAAGAGGAGAAATTATTACCGATGGGAAAGTGGAGATAAACGATGAAAAAGAGGGTACGATTGTAACGTTTACCCCCGACATGGAACTATTTGGTAATTATCACTTTATAAGTGATTATATCGAAAAAATGTTATGGAATTATGCTTATTTGAATAATGGTTTAGTTCTGCATTTTAATGGTGAAAAAATAGTAGCTAAAAATGGCTTATACGATTTGCTGGAAAATCAAATTGACGGAAAAATTTGCTATCCAATTGTTCATTTGAAACAAGATGAATTCGAGTTTGCTTTTACGCATACCAAGCAATATGGCGAAGAGTATTATTCCTTTGTAAACGGACAGCACACCACTCAGGGAGGAACTCATCTCACAGCTTTCCGCGAAGCCTTCGTTAAGACTATTCGCGATTTTTATAATAAGAATTTTGAATCTTCTGATATTCGTTCTTCCATTGCGGCAACTATAAGTATTAAGATTCAAGAGCCTATTTTCGAATCACAAACCAAAACTAAATTAGGGTCGCAGCATATTGAAGAAGATGGGATAAGTGTAAGGAATTATGTTGGGGAGATAGTAAAAACGAATCTTGATAATTTCTTACATCGAAATCATGAAGTAGCAGAAGTTTTATTGCAAAAAATTCTGATGAACCAAAAAGAGCGTAAAGAAATGGCAGGTATTAAAAAGCTTGTTCGCGATAGCGCAAAAAAAGTAAGTTTGCACAACAAGAAATTACGCGATTGCAAGGTTCATTTGGACAGTAAACATGAGCAAAAGCTAGAAACAACTTTATTTATAACCGAAGGTGATTCGGCCAGCGGATCTATCACTAAATCGCGTAATGTAGCTACGCAAGCGGTGTTTAGTTTAAAAGGTAAGCCACTGAATAGCTATGGATTAAGTAAAAAAATAGTCTATCAAAACGAAGAGTTTAATTTATTGCAGTCGGCTTTAAATATTGATGAAGATATGGACAATCTTCGTTATAATAATATTGTAATTGCAACAGATGCTGATGTGGATGGGATGCACATTCGTTTGTTGTTACTCACTTTCTTTTTGCAATTTTATCCCGATTTAATCAAGCAAGGACATTTATATATTTTGCAAACACCTTTATTTCGTGTGAGAAACAAGAAGAAAACAATTTATTGTTATTCGTTGGAGGAAAAACAAAAGGCCACGCAAAAATTAGGTGTAAATTCTGAGATTACACGATTTAAAGGTTTGGGAGAAATATCGCCGGATGAGTTTAAGTATTTTATTGGATCGGATATGCGTTTAGATCCGGTAATTTTACGCGGAGATTCGGCAATAAGTAATTTGCTTGAATTCTATATGGGCAAAAATACACTCGATCGTCAGAATTTTATCATAGATAATTTGAGACAAGAAGATAATTTAACTGCCGAGGCAAGCTAAAGTTATCGGGAATTAATTTAGTGAGTAAGTTAAGTAAGTAAGTTGGAATGTAAGGAGTAACAATACTCAAACATTCAACCACTCAACTCAATATATATCGAAATCTACTACCTTTGCTCTATGATTTACCCTCCTCAATTCGAAGAAAAAATAGGATTCTTAAAAATCAGGGAATTACTCAATCAGAATTGCATCAGCGATATGGGTCGGGAATGGGTAAATAAATTGAGTTTCAGCTCTTCTTTTTCGTCTATCAATCTGTGGTTGAATCAAACTGAAGAAATGCAGCAGATATTGCTAGGCGATTTGGGAATTCCGACTCAGAATTATTTTGATTTACGCCCCGATTTATTTCAAATTCGATTGGCAGGATCTTTTTTGAGAACGGAGCGTTTTTTCGACTTAAAATCATCGTTAAAAGTGATTAATGCAATGCTTTTATTCTTTGATTCTCGTCAGAAAGATTTTCCCAATTTGTATAATCTAAGTTCCGGTTTAGAGATTGATCCGCAGATAATTAAGCAAATAGATTTTATATTGGATGAAAAAGGAGAAATTCGTGATTCGGCTTCGGAGAAATTATTTTCTATCCGATCTGAAATTAAATCCTCCCAGCGCCAATCTGAAAGATCAATCAATGAAAGTCTACGAGTAGCTAAAAAAGCAGGATGGACCAATGAAAATGTAGAGGCAACGATGAGAAACGGCCGGTTGGTTATTCCTCTAAGTGCAGCTTATAAACGACAGATTCGAGGAGTAGTTCACGACGAATCTGCGACCGGACAAACCGTTTATATTGAACCTGATAAAGTACTGCATTTAAACAATAAAATAAACGAACTTGAAGCGGAAGAAAGGCGAGAAATACTTCGAATATTGATTGCTTTTGCCGATTTTTTGCGTCCTTCAATAGACTCACTAATTGAAGCTTATCGCTTTTTGGGTTTGATAGATTTTATCATTTCGAAAGCCCGATTAGCAATTCTGCTCCAAGCAGTAAAACCGGATTTGCGCGACACAGCAGAAATTGAATGGTATCAAGCCAGACATCCTTTGCTTTATCTTTCTCATAAATCGCAAGGAAAATCCGTAGAAACTCTCGATATTCAGCTAAACAATCAACAACGTATTTTAATTATTTCAGGCCCCAATGCGGGGGGTAAATCGGTGGCACTTAAAACCATAGGTTTGTTACAGTACATGCTTCAAAATGGTTTATTAATCCCGCTTAAATCTACTTCGATAACGGGAATTTTCAAGCGGTTTTTTATTGATATAGGAGATGAGCAATCTATTGAAAATGATTTGAGTACCTACAGTTCTCATTTATTGAATATGCATCATTTCTTAGCTCAGGCAAATTCTAAAACATTGTTTTTGATTGATGAATTTGGAAGTGGTACAGAACCCATTTTAGGAGGTGCTATTGCCGAAGCCATTTTGGAAGAACTAAATGAAAAAAAGGCATTTGGTGTCATTACCACTCACTATGCAAATCTAAAATTATTACCGACAAATGATAATGGAATGGTAAATGGTGCGATGTTATTCGATACAAAAAAAATGATGCCGCTCTACAAGTTGGTTACAGGAAGGCCTGGAAGTTCTTTTACCATTGAGATTGCTCGTAAAATTGGTTTCTCTAAATCTTTGTTACAGAGAATTGATGAAAAAGCAGATCGCCGACAACTTGATTTTGATGAGCAGTTGCAGCAATTAGAAGTGGATAAAAAAGCGCTTGAACAAAAGCAAAAGCAAATTGCTTTGATGGATGATCATTTGGCTGAAACACTTGAAAAATACCAAAATCTGTATGCCACTTTGCAAAAAGAAAAGAAGACTATTCTTGCTGATGCCAATAAAGAATCGAAAGCTATTTTAAAGCAGTCTAATCGATTGATTGAAAAGACGATTAAAGAGATTCGTGAGCATGATGCTGAGAAGCAAAAGACACTAGAAATCCGAAAGAATATTCAGCAGGAAATAGTTCGTTTAGAGCAAGAACCTGCTGTGGAAAAGCCAACACGGCATAAGACTATAGAAAAGCAAATTGCCAATAAAAAAGTAGAGAAGAAACCGCAAAAGCGTACTTCGCTGAAAGTTGGTGACTTGGTTGTAGTTGATGGTCAAAATACGGTTGGTAGTATTGCTTTGATCAAAGGAAAAAAAGCCAAAGTTGATTTTGATACTATGCAAATGTTTATCGAGCTTCACCGCCTTGAGAAAGTGAGTAAAACCCAAGAACGAAAGCTTAAAAAAGCAAGTGTTAAGTCGAGTACAATTGCTCAAGAGATCTCTGAAAAATCTGCCGATTTTAATCCAAATATTGATGTTCGTGGAATGCGGGCGGAGGAAGCCCTGATTCAAATTCAGCGTTTTCTCGACGATGCGCTCTTGCTTGGTGCACATCAAGTTCATATATTACATGGAAAAGGTACAGGAGCTTTACGTCAGGCTATTCAGGAGTATTTACGTGCAAATCGTGCTGTTGATCGGTACTATGATGAGCATATTGAAAGAGGCGGCCATGGAATAACTGTGGTGGAATTGTAACGCAATTTTCCGATCTGTAATCTGAAATTGAGATCCTAAATTTATCCTTCTTTATATAAATTTTGTTATCTCATTCGCTTCTCGTATTTTTGAATAGAAATTGAATCCTATGCTCTTTATCTATACACCCCGCATCACAAAACGCCTGAATTATATTTTCAAGCTTTTTTTTACAGATATTATCCGAGTTGACTATATGCTTTCGTCGGATTTAGAGGAATTCCATATTTTCGAAGGCCATAAAATGGTGTATGGAAATAGTTCGGAAGATCATCTTCTATTCTTCAGTTCCACTAAAATATTGTTTCAGAGCGGCTTAAATCTGGAAGAGTTGAGCACGGTAATCTATAAAAATATTTCGGTTCCTTTTCCTGTTTATCAGAAAGAGAGTAAACTCCCTTTTGATGTTTTTGCAGCAGCATTTTATTTTGTGAGTCGCTATGAAGAATATATGCCTTATAGAAAAGATGAACATGGTCGTTTTACTGCACATGAAAGTTTCGCGTATAAACATGGATTTTTACACAAACCGGTCATCAATATTTGGGCGCATGAAATTGCAGCAATAATTCATCAACATTATCCGGAATTTGTTCCCAATTTTCAAAAGTTCAAATTTATTCCAACCTATGATATAGATCAGGCTTGGTCTTATTATGAGAAAGGATTGACACGAAATACAGGTGGCCTTTTACGTGATATTTGGCAACTTAATCTGCAGAAAATAGGACAGCGTTTTCGTGTGCTTTTAGGAAAAGAGAAAGATCCTTTTGATACTTTCGATTTTCAATTCGCTTTACAAAAGCAATACAAATTAAGGCCTATTTATTTTATTTTATTTGGATTGCTTGGTCCTTGGGACAAGAATATTTCATCGAGTAACAACACATTTAGGGCTTTGATAAAATCTTTGGCTGATAGAGCGAAGATAGGAATTCATTTATCCTATGCCTCCAATGAGAACCCAGATCTTATAGGATCCGAAAGTCGAGACTTAGAAAAAGTGATAAAAGTTGAAATTACGAGAAGCCGGCAACATTATTTAAGACTTCATCTGCCCGATACATATCGTAATTTATTAGCACTCGATTTAGTAGAAGATTATACCATGGGTTATGCGGCAGAACCCGGTTTTAGAGCAGGAATATGCACGCCATTTCATTTTTATGATCTGGATTATGAAACAGAAACAAAAATGCTTGTTTTCCCTTTTGCTGTGATGGATGGAACTTTACGCGATTATAAAGACGTAGGTATAGAAGAAGCGAAAGCAATAATTCAATCCTTGATTTATGAAGTTAAAGCTGTAAATGGAACTTTTATCAGTTTGTGGCATAACGAATCATTTAGCGATCAGGATAGGTGGAAAGGCTGGCGCGAAGTGTATACGTATATGCTAAGTAAAATCCATGGATCGTGATTCGGTTTCTATCATCAAATAAGATTAATAAACGTTTATGGGATGAATGCATTTCGACTTCTGTAAACGGACGTATATATGCCTATTCCTGGTATCTGGATATTGTTGCAGATCAATGGGGCGGACTGATTCTGGATGATTATCAAGCGGTTTTTCCTTTGCCTTTCAGGCGAAAATGGGGTGTGGATTATGTGTATCAGCCCGTTTTTACGCAACAATTGGGATTGTTTTCTAAAGTGCCTTTAAGTTCTGGATTATTAGAGGATTTTCTCAATAAAATTCCAGCTCACTTTCAGTTTGTAGATTTGAATCTGAATGAGCACAATTGCCTCCGAAGCTTTAAGATTAAATCGGAAGTGAGGCATAATATAGAAATGGATATACTGGAAGAATACAATGTGCTTAAAGAAAAATATTCTACCAATTTAAAACGCAATTTAAAAAAAGCGGCCAAGGCAAAACTAACTGTTTTTGAGAACCTTAAACCAGATGCGGTAATTCAACTTTTTCAAAAAAATAAGGGGCGGAAATTAAAGGTTTTTAGTCAGGAGGATTACAGTCGTTTAATTCGCTTGGTTTATAAATCATTGCAACAGGGACAAGCAGAAGTTTGGGGTGTTTATTCTACAGAAAACAATTTATGCGCGGCGGCAATTTTCATACGCAGTCACAAACGAATCAGCTTTCTTTTTTCGGGTTCCGATGAGTACGCAAAAAAGCATGCTGCTTTACCTTATTTGCTCGATGCTTTTATTGAATCTCATTCGGGACAAGAATTGGTATTTGATTTTGAGGGTTCTGATGATAAAAACTTAGCGCGTTTTTATCTTGGATTTGGAGCGAAAGCTATCCGGTATTCTCAAATTAATTGGATACGTACTTCTTTTATTTTTAAATCATTAATTATTAGTTATTTAAATATTAGAAATGCAATTTTTAAGGCCAAATATTGGGAAGGCAAAAGAAGCGTAAAATAGGGAGTAACCTTTTTAATCAAGCTGCATCTAATTCTTGCATTTTGACTATCTTTGTTTATTAAAGCAGTAAGAAATTTCTAAAAAAGAAAATGAAAATGGTACATAATCTTGGGGAATCAAATTCTATTTTTAATCAATACATGGCAGAAATACGTGACATTCATATACAAGGAGATATGTTGCGTTTTAGAAGAAATTTAGAACGTATTGGATCCTTATTGGCTTACGAAATAAGTAAAGATATGGACTATAAGATAGATAATATACAAACTCCATTAGGTATTGCCAAAGTGCCTGTATTGCAATCGCAAATTGTTTTAGCCACTATCTTGCGAGCAGGTGTTCCTTTTCATCAAGGAATGCTTAATATTTTTGATAAAGCGGAGAGTGCTTTTATTTCGGCTTATCGCAAACATAATAAAGACGGTTCATTTAAAATAAAATTGGAATATATGGCCAAGCCCGATTTGAAGGATAAAATTCTAATTCTTTCAGATCCGATGTTGGCAACGGGAGCTTCTATGCATCTTACGTATCAGGCTATTATTGAAAATGATAAACCAAAACACACGTATTTAGTTGCGGCTATTGCAAGTTCAGAAGGAGTGGAGTATATGAAGAAGAATTTCTCTAAATCGGATGTAACTATTTGGGTGGGTGCTATTGATGATGAACTTACTGCACAAGCCTATATTGTTCCTGGTTTGGGAGATGCTGGCGATCTGGCTTATGGAAAAAAAGAAGACAAATAAACCGTGAAGTATCTATTGGCAATTAATGTCATAATACCCGAAATAACTATAATGGATTCCGTCTGACCTCTGAAAAACAAATTATAACAGATGAATAAACTAATCAAAGAAAATATCAGGATATCACTTGAATCTATTCGATCTCATTTACTAAGAACAATACTAACCGTTATGATTATTGCTTTTGGCATTATGGCATTGGTGGGTATTTTAACCTCTATTGACGCGATTAAATATTTTCTAAACGAACAGTTTATGTCGATGGGAGCCAATACGTTTACCGTTAAAAACAGAGGAATGAACGTGCAGATTGGAGGCGAAAGACATCGAGGCGATCATTATCGAATAATTGACTGGGACGAAGCAAAAACCTTTAAAGAACAATTTGTGTTTTCTGCAACTACTTCGGTTTATACTTATGGATCGGGAACAGCGACCATAAAATTTAAATCTGAAAAGACGAATCCAAATGTTCGGATTATGGGCGTTGATGAAGATTACGCAATAACGTCAGGTGAGGAAATTGAATTTGGTCGGAATTTTACGGCAACTGATGTTTTTTATGGTTCTAATGTGGCCATTATTGGAGCAGAGATTGTAAAGACAATTTTTAAAAATAATGAAGATCCGATTGGGAAAATAATAGCGGTAAGTTCTGGAAAATATAGGGTAATAGGTGTTTTAAAAGAAAAGGGAAGTAGCATGGGCTTTAGTGGCGATCGTTCGGTTTGGTTGCCTATTCAGAATGTTAGACAATATTTTCCGAGCCCAAATCAGAATTTCAGAATCAATATTTTGGTTGACAATCCTCTTGTTATGGATGCGGCTATAGGAGAATCTACTGGTATTATGCGAGTTATACGTAAAAATAAACTTGGTGAAGATGATAGTTTTGTTATCGAACAAAGCGATAATTTGGCGGAAATGCTCATCGATAATATACAAATGATTAGCAAGGCTGCCATTTTTATTGGATTGATTACATTGATGGGAGCGGCTATTGGATTGATGAATATAATGCTTGTTTCTGTGACTGAAAGAACGAAAGAAATTGGAATTCGAAAAGCTTTAGGAGCAACGAGCCAGATGATTAAAATGCAATTTCTTATTGAATCAATTGTAATATCTCAGATAGGAGGACTAGTGGGAATTATATTGGGGATTGCGGTAGGGAATGGGGTGTCTTATTTAATTGGCAGTTCATTCTTAATTCCTTGGGCTTGGATTATGTTAGGAGTGGTTCTTTGTTTTATCGTAGCTATTCTTTCAGGATTTATTCCTGCAAATAAAGCAGCTAAGCTTGATCCAATTGATGCATTACGGTATGAGTAAAAAGCGCTAATTTATAATATAAGTGAGCTAAAGTTGAAAGTTAGAATAATAATTAATTAATCAACGTGACTCTTAACAGCACATTAACATATCATCACATAAAATCATGGATCCAAAACAAGAATTTGCTTACGAATCGTTACATTTAAACTATAAATTCTGGCTATCTGATAAAGAGGGCAAGGGTATTATGGGTGATGGCAAATGGTTGATCTTAAAAAAAATAGAAGAAACGGGATCGCTGATGGCAGCTACTGAAGCTTTGGGAATTACCTATCGTAAGACTTGGGGCGATTTGAAAAAAATAGAAAAAACATTAGGTTTTGCACTACTTCAAAAAACAAGAGGAGGAAAAGATGGAGGTCAATCCATTTTAACTGATAATGCAAAAAAGCTTGTTATAGCATTCGATAATTTTCACAAGAGAATAGAAAAAGATATAAAAGTTGCTTTTGATGCCTTTATTGAAGAATCGGAACTTTAAATTTCTAGGTGGCCTTCTGGTTTTTAGCAAAGCTATTTGCAATACATAGCAATTGAGTTTCAGTTGTTTTGAATAAAGGCAACTTAGCTGTTTTGAAATCTTCCTTCAAATGTTTCCCTGCCATTTTAACTACAAGAGCACCACAGCCTTGTAATGCAATTACCATATCGCGATGATTATGATCCTCTTCTTTTTCCTCTTCGTGTTTATGTGGATTCTCGCGAAACTCAATAAAGACAACCGATTTATTTTCTATATTGTAGATAGCAAATTTTTTGGCTTGTTCTGTTCTGGCAAATAATGTTTCTTTATCGTTGGTGGGTATGGCAATTCGCAGATCTCTTTTTTTGAGTCCGAAGATAAAAACTTGGAGAGTAAATAAGTGTAATTATGATAAAAATCCCTAATTATAGGGAAGTATGAGATAGTCATTTTATTTATAGGCTCGACTAAAATTTCTCAATCACATCTCTTAAGTCAGTCTCTTGAGGCAATCCCATTTTTTTCTTAATTCTATAGCGACTGGCCTGCACCGATTTAGGATCAATATTTAGCATTCTAGCGATTTCTTTTGTTGGCAATTGCAATTTGATAAAGCTGCAGTGCTCTAATTCTGTTTGGGTTAATAATGGGCATTTACTTTTTAGTTTGCTAAAGAAACCAGAATGAATCAAATCGAAATGAGTTTTAAGTCTTTCCCACTCCTCCTCATTATCTTCATAAAAAGATAATTTTGTTAGAATTCTATCAAATGTTAATAAATCCTCTTTCGGTATTTTTTTACTGAAGCCACCTAATTCAGCTTTAATATTTTTTATAAAACGCTTTAATTGAACACTATTAATTGCATAATTTATTATCTCTTTGTTTTTCTGAGAAAGTTCATTGTTTGTTAGTTGGAGATCATTTTCTAGTTTGCTTGATTTTTTTAATCCTTTCAAAGTGAGATAAAATAAAACGAGTAGCAGAATGACGAAAAAGAATGCTATCAAGATGGCATAATTTTTTAAACTTTCGTTTGACATCTTCAAATGATTGATCTCATTGTTTTTGTTTTCAAGTTCAAATTGCATCGAAAGCAATGAAAAACTTTTATTAAAAAATTGCTCGCTAGAACTTTGCGTCCTTAAGTATTGATTGAGTGAAAAAAGATCGTTATGCCGGATAAGCTCCAAATCAAAGCTGCAATCTGAACTTGTATGCCTTGATTGATGTATAGAAACACTAATTACATTCATCCCCTTTCTGAAATGATCGGGCGATAGAGCAATATCGTAAAAAGTAGTTTCTTGTTCAACAGAAACAGTTGTTGCAGCAAAAGTTGAGTCCGTTATAACTCCGTCTGGCATATTGGTCCTCCACACTTCTCTTCCATTAATATAAATAACAGCACCATCATCCCTTAAAACTTTCAGTAGATAAACATAATATTTGCTTGGATCTTCTATGAAGAATGATTTTCGAAAATATTCGGTTATTCGTCTTGTTTGAGCATTTTCTCCTGATTCTAGAACGGTTACTTCAGTACCATTACCGTAACCAAAAGGTGCATTTCCTTTGGGCCACTCTTGATCCGAAAAATTATTAACCATCCAATAAAATTCAGGAATACTATCATCGCAAAAATATTTCCACTCAGAGCCTTGTTGAATCAATGTATCTTGTGAAATCGCATGATTGTTTGTAAACAAAAAAGCAAAAGAAATAAATAGTAATAGTTGGCGCATTGTAATCTATTTTAATGGTTTGTGTTATTACAAATCTAAAGAAATTTGCAATTTATTTGAGTAAATCTACTAAAAAATGATTTGATAGTATTTATATAGTGAATTATCCCCTGGGATTAGGGGTTTTATCTATCCATATTATTAGAAAATGTGATGAAGCCTTGTAACTTTATTGTTTGGAAATCGTTTGAGAATTTTTCTTCTTTCAATAAATGATTTCAGGAAATATATGAGCATATAAAATTTATTACTATGAATACTTCTTTTCTTAAAAAACGATTAAATTATTTAGTAATAGCATTTATTGGGTTTGGGTTTCTGTCTTGTGAATCATCTTATCAAGATGAAGATAAACAAGAGATAACTCAACAAGTTGCAAGTGAATTTTATCCGAATAAAAACGTTACAGATGGCCCCTATATTTATAAAGGCGACAGTACGATTAACGTAAAATGGATTGAGCAAAATAAGTTATTTGAAGTCACTATTTTCGACAACGATTATAGTTTGATTGAGCAGAATTTTGGATTTGCTTTAGATACGGCTAATCTTTTTCAAGAAAAGAAAGTCTCGATTGATTACAAAAACACTTTTAATAATGTCGAAAATTTTATTGCCATTAGCGATATGCACGGGCAATATTTTGTAACGATTGATCTACTTAAAAAGTATGGAATAATCGATAAGGATCTTAACTGGAGTTTCGGAAAAGGTTACTTAATTGTTGATGGTGATATCTTTGATAGGGGAGACAAAGCAACAGAAATATTGTGGCTCATTTATAAACTTAAGAATCAAGCTGAAGTGTGTGGTGGAAAAGTGCATTATTTGATAGGTAATCATGAATTAATGGTTTTGAATAATGATTTACGCTATGTGAATGAAAAGTATAAGTTAACTGAAAAAATGATAGCAACAAGCTATGATCAGTTATTTTCTGAGCGAACTGTAATTGGAGAATGGTTAAGAACAAGTCCTGTAATTTTGACTATTAATGATGTACTTTTTGTGCACGCAGGTATTTCTCCTGAGTTTATTGAAAATAAATTCACCCAACAGGGGGTTAATTTTATGTTTCAAAATAGAATAATTGGTGCAGAGGATGAAGTAATTGAAAACGATCCGATTTTAAGCTTTTTAGAAGGTAGAAATGGCCCGGTGTGGTATCGTGGATATTTTTTAGATACTACTTTTACGGAGCAGAAATTAGATCGAATTCTAGATTATTTTGATAAAGAAAGAATTGTTGTTGGGCATACCAGTTTTGATTCAATTGTTTCTTTGTATGATGGTAAAATTCTCGGTATAGATGCGAGTATTAAAAGAGGAAAGAATGGAGAGTTATTAATCTTTGAAAAAGGTAAATTTTACCGAGGAACTCTTAATTTTGGAAAAATAGAGTTGAAGTAGATGGAAATATATTTCTTGCTTTTCTGAGCAGGTCAAATTTCGCAATATTTTTTGGAAATTTAGGATTGAACAAAAAAAGGAGCCGTTTCGGCTCCTTTTTCACATCTAATCAATACTAGTGAAATTATTTAGTTATTATGAGGTTCTATGTTTGAGCTTAATGATGGTTGATTTTCCTGTATTTAGCATCAATTTTCCTATTGATTATTTATCGGTGTAAATTTACAATCGTTTTATTCAATTAAATAATATTTAGCGGTATATAAGCTATATTGCGTTTATAGATAGGTATATATAACTACTATTACCTACTTTTTATAGGGGATTTTATTGCTGATACATTAAAATTTTTGTTTCAGAAAAATCATCTTCTGAACTCTCTGAGAGATTACCAGTCATCAATTTGTAAATATATATTCCGTTTGTTAATCCTTTTGGTTGCCAATTTACTTGATGTTCTCCAATATATTGGTACTCATTTACTAGGGTTTCTATTTCTTTACCCATAAGGTTAAAGATTTTCAAGTTTACAAATGTAGATTTTGGTAAACTATAATTAATGGTTGTTGATGAGTTGAATGGATTCGGAAAGTTTTGATTAAGGGAAAATTCGGTTGGTATTGGTT
>JAGGUP010000175.1 GCA_021158405.1 Bacteroidales bacterium | reverse complement strand
TTTTCACATTTCGCCCTTTCAGGGCTTGAAAATCGTGGTGTATTCTAACACACAGGGTTTCGTTTCACTACACCCTGTGTTTTTACATATCGGGGCTTTACCCCTTAAATCTCAACGTGGTATCGTCGCTCAACATATTGTGCTTGTACATTTCGGGCATTGCCCCTAATCTTTTAACAAAAAATGCATTAGCCAAAAAAAGATATCTTAGAAATAAACATATGAATCCCAAAGGGATGAAAGGTAATAGCACAGGTTGGAGTTCCATTTTTTTCGGAACGGAAACCTGTGTGTAAAATCAATATGTTTCAACCATCTCCAACTTAGCTGGAATAGACATATGCTCTTGCACTAAACGCCAAACTCCACCTTTTTTTTGCAGTACTCCGGTAGATCGAATACCTTCAAAAGCCATGGCCTTTTCTTCAAAAACAAAGTTATAATTCAATTCTTCAAAAAACCATGCCACCGTTGCATCATCGTTTAACCAAATGGTTTGATCGGTAATTGAAATAAGAGTCTTTTCAAAATTTTTGGATTGTTTTTTTATTGCTGTGCTAATCGCATCCCAGCCTTCCAACTTATCTCCACTTTCTGTACCAATAATCAATGCATCTTCAGTAGGCCACCAGATTTCTTCTATCTTTTCGAGATTACCGTTTTCGAAAGCTCTTGTCAAATTATCAAGCAAGATAGAAATTTCTAATTTCTCTTTTGCAAAATCAACTGTCGCCTCTTTGTTTTCTTTCTTTTCGTTCACACAAGAGCCGAACAAGAAAAGAATAGATATAACCAGAAATAAGTTCGCTAATTTTTTCATATAAACCTCCGATTTTAAATTTGAATCAGTCCAAAGTTAATCAAATCCATGCACAAAAAGAAAGTTTAGGGATGAAAATTAATGGAATAAAAAAACCCGATTTTATTAAATCGGGTTTTTAACGTGGCATCGACTGGAATTGAACCAGTGACACAAGGATTTTCAGTCCTCTGCTCTACCAACTGAGCTACGACGCCATCATTGTTTGAGAGTGCAAATTTAAACCGTTTTTTTTATCTCACAATATATTTCCAAAAATTTTGTGCATTTTTACCGACTCTAACTGCTTGAATATAATCTATGATAAAATCAAGACTCGGAAAAGCAATCATATTCATTATTATAGCAATATCCTTGATGCTGTTTATCAGCTTTTTGATCAATACTTTTTCATTGAATCAACCAAAACAAAAACAGAATATTATACTTAATGACAGTTTAAAAACGAATACTATTTCCAAAGAAATGGTTGCCGATTCCGTTTTGTCACAAGAAAAGGCATCAATTAAAGAGTCTTTTACTAAAAAAAAGACCGATTCTAACTTAGAATTTCCTTCTTCTCTCCCCAATTTTAGCGCCCACAAAAATGTAAAGGACAAAAAAAATGCTTTTTTCAATTTTTTAAAGCCTTATCTTGTTTATGAAAACAGCTTGATTCTAAAACAAAGGAGTTTTATTATCGAACAGCAGAAAGTATTCAATACGGGGAAATCCATAAATGAAGAAAACAAGGTAACTCTGGAGAAATATATTCTAGATTATCGCTGTAACAGTACGGATTTAACAAATTCGGAAACGTATATAGAATTACTGACCCGCGTGGATATCATTCCCCAAGAATTGGCTCTGGCTCAAGCTGCCCTCGAATCATCGTGGGGAAGCAGCTATTTTGCACGAGTGGCCAATAATCTTTTTGGTCAGTGGTGTTTTACTCCAGGTTGTGGAATTGTTCCTCGGGCAAGAAGAAAAGGAGAAACCCACGAAGTGAAAAAGTTTATATCTGTGGGCTTAAGTATTAGATCTTATATGCTATTTCTCAACTCCCATCCTGCCTTTGATTTGTTGAGAAACGAAAGAGCGGCTGCCCGAGCTCGCCAAAAAAAACCTTCTGCACTTTTGATGGCCAACGGTCTTGAAAAATATTCCGCAAGAGGAGTTGCCTACATCCGCGAAATAAAAAGTATCATTCGATCCAACCAAGCGATACTCACTAAGCCTATGAATATGTCCAACCCCTTGGTGATTGCCATACAAAAACAAGACAGCACTCATATCTGGAATTAAGATAATTTATGAATAAAAACTTATGAACCTGCTTCATTCCCTACAAAAACAATTATTTTTGCTCTTCTTAATTTTTTAATACCAAAAATGCAAAACCTGATTCTGGATTTTGGAAATACACTTTATAAAGTGGCTGTTTTTGATCAAGGAAATTTGATTTATAAATTTTCAGGTAAGGAACTCCTTTTGCAAGACTTAAGCGTACTAAAAAATAAATTTCCAAAACTGAACAAAGCAATCTTTTCATCAGTTATTGATTTATCTGAAGAGTTGAAAACGTTTTTATTTCAGGAATTTAACGCTATTGAACTTACACATCGCACACTCTTGCCTATTCAAAATCTTTACAAAACACCGGAAACGCTGGGAAAAGATCGTCTTGCAGCAGCAGTTGGTGCTTCTCAATTATATCCACAAAAAAACATTCTTGTAATAGATGCCGGCAGCTCAATCACTTACGAAATGGTAACTCCTGAAGCTTATTTAGGTGGCAGCATAAGTCCAGGAATTAATATGCGTTTTAATTCTCTGCATCATTTTACCGGGAAACTCCCCTTAATAATACCTTACGACGAAGCTGCCAAACTCGTGGGAAAAACTACAGAGGAAGCTATTCTTTCGGGTGTTTTGAATGGCATTTTAGCCGAAGTGGATGGCATCATTGAACAATACAAAAATCTTTATCCCGATATTTTGGTACTATTTACCGGTGGAGACTTAAATCATTTTGATAAGAACTTAAAAAATAACATCTTTGCAGCTGAAAATTTAGTGCTACAAGGCTTAAATTTTATACTTGAATACAATGACAATAAACCGACTTAGAAAAACCGTTTTACTAGCAACGATGCTTTTGCCATTTATGGTTTTTGCACAAACTCAAACTTCATCTCCTTATAGTTTTTTCGGAGTTGGCGACGCTAACGAACAAGTAAATATTCGTACTTTTAGTATGGGAGGAGCTAATTTGGCTGTCCGAAGCAATATGTACATCAATTTTAGCAATCCTGCATCTTATACAGGAATTGACAGTCTCTCTTTTGTTGCAGGATTTGGTGTCCAAAGTACGATGGGCACTTATCGGACAAATGAGCAAACTAGTCAACTAAGTAATACATCTGTTAATCACTTGTCTTTTGCTTTTCCAATTACACGCTGGTGGAAAAGTAGTGTTGCACTCATTCCATATAGTAATCTAGGCTATGAGGTGCAAAACGATGAATTGCTCGATATTAATGTTTCAAGTCGTGCCATATATGCCGGAACAGGCGGTATTGATAAAGTGAATTGGGGAAATGGTTTTCAAATCACTAAAAATCTTTCGGTTGGAATCAATTCTTCTTATTATTTCGGACGCGTTGAACACATCCAAACCGTTATTTTCCCCGATTCTGCATACCTAGAAAATGCTCGTTTACAGGAACGTGATCTATTAAATGGTTTTCACTTTTCTTTAGGAGCCCAATATTTTATACCAACAGGAAATAAGAGTACGCTTGGATTAGCTGCAACTTATACTCCTCAAACGACTTTAAATATTAATACCGATTATTTAGCTACCACATTTATAGGTGACGAACCCGGATATGAATCAGCCCTAGATACTATATATAGTATTACCGGACTTGAGGGGGAAACTGTTTTACCCTATACTTTTGGATTTGGCATTTCGTGGGAAAAGAAAAACAAATTTCTGGTAGCTGCCGATTTTATGTTTGATAATTGGGATAGTTTTAGTTATCTTGGTCAATCAAACAATCTAAGCGACAAAATGAAAGCCTCTTTTGGAATGGAATTTATTCCAACAAGCAATAATTTATCTTCCTATTTAAAGCTTGTCCACTACCGCCTAGGAGTGCGATACAACAAAATGGGACTTAAATTTAACAATATCGATCTGCAAGAATATGCAATTAGTGTTGGATTTGGCTTACCTTTGCGTAAAAGTGCCTCTATTTTAAATCTTGGCATAGAAATTGGACAAAATGGTACAATTGAAAGCAGTTTAATTCAGGAACGATTTGTTAAAATAGCTCTTGGAATAAGTATAAAAGAAAACTGGTTTAGAAAAGGAAAATATTTTTAAATATATCTAAATTGAAAAAAAATGAAAATTAAAGTTTTATCAACTATTCTGGGATTGATCATGAGCGTAGGAGTATTTGGAGCTCAAACGGAAAGAAATGATAATTTTCAAGAAAAAGCAACTTCCTTTGAGCCTCAGGGTGGAAAATACGGAATTGACAGTATTAAATGCATTACTGAACTATCTCTGTATCAGGAATCTTTTAAGCAATGGAAAAAATCGAATTATAAGAGTGCAATCGTAAATGATTTTGTACCGCATTGGAGATGGGTCTTTATGAATGGACCTCGTGCATCTGAAAATACCTATGTTAACGGCCTAAAAATTATGGGCTATTATTATGAAAAAGCAGAAAGTGATGCAGCAAAATCAGCTTATATCGATACGCTTATGATGATTCACGAGGCAAGAATTAAATACTTTCCCAATCATTATAAAACAGGCAAAAGTCAGGTGGGTGGTTTAATGGGAAAAATGGGCGTTGCTTTATTTAATATTGCTCCTGATCGCTGCGAGAAAGCTTATAATATCCTAAAAGAGTCTATCCTTTTAGAAAAAAATAATGCTTCTACAGCTTCTTTGGTTTACTTTTTCAGAGCAACCATAAAAATGGTGAAATCGGGTAAAGCAGATGAAGGTTTAATTGTTGATACTTACGATCAAATAAGCGATTTTGTTGACTATAACCTCAAAAAATACAAAACAAATCCAAAATATCTCTCCCAATGGGAAAGTGTGAAAGGTAATATTGACAACACTTTCGAGCCTTATGCAACCTGCGATATATTGATTAATATTTATGGTAAAAAATATGATGCAAATCCAACTGATATTGTACTTCTAAATAAAATCACCAAGATTTTAAAGAAGAAAAAATGTACTAAATCAGATTTGTTCTTCAAGAGTACTGAAGCTCTCTATAAAGCAGATCCAACTCCGGAAGCTGCTATGTTGATGGGTAAAATGAATATTGAAAATGAGGCTTATAGTGATGCTGTAAAATATTACTTGGATGCCGTTGATATGATTAAAGATCCTTTGGAAAAAGCAGATGTCTATTCCGATTTAGGGAAAATTTATTATAAACTCGACGATTTTGTTAAAGCTCGTTCCTATGCTCGTAAAGCTATAGCTTTAAATCCGGCAGATGGGATGTCCTTTATTCTGATTGGAGATCTTTACGCAGCTTCAGCTGAAAAATGTGGCGACAATGAACTAACAAAAAAAGTAGCTTATTGGGCTGCCGTAGACAAATATTATCAGGCCAAAAAAGCAGATGCCGAACTCGCTGATTTAGTAAACAAACGTATTGCCATCTATTCTAAACACTTCCCTCAGATGGATGTCATTTTCTTCCACGATTTACAAGAAGGAGAATTTTTTAAAGTTGAATGTTGGATTAATGAAACGACGACTGTTCGCTCTGCGAAATAAAACTAAAAGTGAAAAATAGTACGCCAAGAAGACTTCTTGTTTTTGGACTAAAAAGCATTGTTGTAATCTTTTTTACAGCAATGCTTTTTGCTTGTGAAAACCGAATGGAAACCATTCGGAAGCTCACTATGGCAGATACTATTCCTGCGGAAATAGCAAAAGGTGTGCGAATAATCTATTCCGATTCGGCGCAATTACAAATGGTACTTACCAGTCCACTTATGTATCAAATTGGTGGTGATGATCCGTATATTGAATTTCCGAAAGGATTGCTGGTTGAGACCTATGATGCAAATAAAAATTTAGTTTCTGAATTGAGTGCCGAATATGGGAAACGATTTGTAAAAACGAGGCTTATGGAAATAGAAAAAAACGTTGTTGTTATCAATCACAATTCCGGGAAAAAGCTTCTTACGGAACATTTATTTTGGAATGAACGTACAAAAAAAATCTATAACAGCGTATTTGTAACTATCCTAGAAAAAGATAAAACCATTCATGGAGATAGTTTGCTTGCTGATCAAAACTTTGAACATGTTGAAATTTTCAATATTCGTGGGACTATCAAAATAAAAGATGAAGATCTAAATTAATATGGCAGATTACCAATTTCAGATTATTATCATCAGCATGGTGTTTTCGGCTCTTTTTTCCGGTCTGGAAATTGCTTTTATCAGTGCTTCCCGACTTAAGATGGAATTAGACAAAAAACAATCCAATGCAAAATGGCTTTTTTCTATTTATAATTCTCCTTCCAAATTAATTGCCACCCTTTTGCTTGGAAATAATATCTCTTTGGTATTTTATGGTTTTGCTATTGCCAACGTCTTACACAGGCCCGTTCAGCATTTTTTAGGCGCTTTAAGTACGAATGAACTACTCATTCTTCTCATTCAAACTCTACTCTCAACTATTCTCATCTTAATTGTTGCTGAATTTCTACCCAAAATAATATTTAAGAAAAACCCAAACCGTATTTTAATGGTTTTGCGCGTTCCTCTTTTTATAATTTATTATCTTTTTTCGCCAATTATTGCTTTTGTAAATTGGATTGCCAAAGGCATTTTTCACCTCTTTAAACAGGAATTGAAAGACGAAGAATATAATTTATCTCCCATTGAACTCAATGACTTTATACAAGAAATTACCAGCAAAAAAGAAGAAAGTGGGCTTGGTGAACAAGAAAAGGTTCTGTTTAAAAACGCCATTGAATTACGAAGTGTGAAAATTCGAGAATGCATGGTGCCACGTACCGAAATCTTTGCTCTCGAAATAAACGAATCTATTGAAGAATTGCAAAAAGTACTTACGAAATCGGGACATTCAAAAATATTGATTTATCAAGACAGTATCGATAATATCATTGGATATGTACATGCTTTTGATATTTTCTCTAAGCCTAAAGACATAAGAAGCATCCTTCGGCAAACCCCCATTCTTCCGGAAAGTATGTTAGCCAATCACGTGCTCACTCTTTTTATCAAACTAAATAAAAGCATTGCGCTAGTCGTGGACGAATTTGGAGGAACCAGTGGAATTGTCACGCTGGAAGATATTATGGAGGAAATATTTGGGGAGATTGAAGATGAATTCGATAAAGGCATCCTAATTGATAAAAATCCGGAAGAAAACGTCTATGTTTTTTCCGGCCGAATAGAGATTGATTTTATCAACGAAAAATACCATCTTGATATACCTGAATCTGATGAATATGAAACTCTTGCCGGTTACATTATTCATGAATATGGAAACATTCCCAATGAGAAAGACAATCTAAATTTCAGCAATTTTCAAGTGGAAATTTTAAAGGCTTCCGAAACCAAGATTGAATTGATAAAAATGCATAAACAAGCAAAATAAGTTAGGACTATTTCGCAGTTTTTGCTTGTTCCAGATAAGAATCTACATCAAATTCCATATCGTGCAAAAGGCCTGTACGCATATCATACACCCAAGCGTGAACCTTGGGATACCCGTTTTCTTCATAGCTCTTACGGATAAAATCAATTTGCATCAGTTGCTCACATTGCGCTATCACATTGTATTCTGCCAGCAAGTCGTTTTCTTCCTCCTTATTGGATATGCCATCTAATTCTTTGGCATGTTTCAATCGCACTGCTCTAATCTTATCAAGCCAGCCATCCATCTTTCCATAATTCTTCCCCGAATTAGCAGCAATAACACCACCACATCCATGATGCCCGGAAACGACGATGTTTTTAATTTGCAAAACATCCACACCGTATTGTAAAACGGCCATAATATTATCATCCTCCAAAGAAACAAGGTTGGCAATATTGCGATGTACAAAAATATCACCGATGTCCATTCCGGTTAAATCCCCAATAGGAACCCGACTGTCTGAGCATCCAATATATAGAAAATGAGGATTTTGCTCTTTAAAATGTTCTTTAAAAAACGAACGGTCATGTTTTTTCTTATCGTCAGCCCATTCGCGATTCTGCATAAAAATGCTGTCATACGTTTTCTGATCTTCTACACTTAATTTATGAATGGACATAGGAATACTTTTTGCTAATCCAATTTTAATACAGCCAGAAATGCCTTTTGAGGAACTTCAACATTCCCAACCTGACGCATTCGTTTCTTCCCTTTTTTCTGCTTTTCGAGCAATTTACGTTTCCGAGTAATATCGCCTCCATAACATTTTGCTGTTACATCTTTCCGAACCGCTTTTACGGTTTCTCTAGCAATAATTTTAGCTCCAATAGCCGCTTGAATTGCGATATCAAATTGCTGACGAGGGATTAATTCTTTGAGTTTAGAGCACATCTTACGACCAAATCCATAAGCATTGTCTTTATGAATAAGTGTAGAAAGAGCATCCACGGGTTCACCGTTAAGTAAAATATCGAGCTTGCTCAAATCAGCAGGCTTATAATCTGTTAAGTGATAATCGAAACTGGCATAGCCTTTCGAGATACTTTTTAGTTTATCGTAAAAATCAAAGACAATCTCTCCCAAAGGCATATTAAAAGTTAGTTCCACTCTGTTGGAAGTCAAGTAAACCTGATTAAGTAGTTCACCTCTTTTATCAATACACAATTTCATTACATTTCCCACATAATCGGATTTCGAAATGATTTGTGCACGAATAAACGGCTCTTCAATATGATCGATATATTTTTGTTCGGGCAATCCCGATGGATTATGCACTTCTGTTACTTGCTTTTTATGGGACACCACACGATAAGACACATTGGGAACGGTAGTAATTACATTCATATCAAATTCCCTATCCAAACGCTCTTGAATAATTTCCATGTGCAGTAAGCCTAAGAATCCACAGCGAAAACCAAAACCAAGCGCTACACTCGATTCAGGTTCAAAGGTTAAAGAAGCATCATTTAATTGCAGTTTTTCAAGACTGCTCCTTAACTCTTCATAATCATCTGCATCTACAGGATAAATTCCGGCAAAAACCATGGGCTTCACTTTCTCAAATCCTTCAATAGCCTTTATACAAGGATTATCTACATGGGTAATTGTATCACCCACCTGTACTTCTTTAGCCGTCTTAATTCCGGAAATAATATAGCCAACATCGCCCGTTTTCATCACATTACGCGGCTCTTGTTTCATTCGTAAAACTCCTATTTCATCAGCATGATAAGTTTTCTCGGAAGCGAAAAATTTTACATGATCGCCTTTTTTTACTTCGCCATTCATCACTCTAAAATAGGCGATAATCCCACGAAATGAATTAAAAACAGAATCGAATATCAAGGCTTGAAATGGTGCCTTAGGATCGCCTTTTGGAGCGGGAACGCGTTTTACAACAGCCTCCAAAATTTTATCAACACCATAGCCCGTTTTTCCGCTTGCTTGAATAATATCATCAAATGAACATCCAATTAAATCCATGATTTGATCAGAAACTTCTTCGGGCATCGCATTGTCCAAGTCCATTTTATTTAATACCGGAATAATTTCCAGATCATGTTCAATAGCCAAATATAAATTGGATATAGTCTGAGCCTGAATTCCCTGAGTAGCATCCACAATCAATAAAGCGCCTTCGCAAGCAGCAATGGAACGCGAAACTTCATAGGAAAAATCAACATGCCCCGGAGTATCAATCAAATTAAGTACATAGTGCCTATCCTCCTCTTCATAATCCATTTGAATCGCATGACTCTTAATCGTAATGCCACGTTCACGTTCCAAATCCATATTGTCGAGTGCTTGAGCTTGCATATCACGACCCGTGACGGTGCCTGTAAACTCCAATAAACGATCAGCCAAGGTGCTCTTACCGTGATCGATATGAGCTATAATACAAAAATTTCTGATATTTTCCATCCAAAGTATTTTTCTTCATCGCCAAAAAAAGAAAGCGTTGTCTTACTATAACGCACACCCCATTTAAAGCCCTGCAAATTTACACTTTTTAAGTCGGTTTATTATTCCTTTTTTCTAGCCTAAACAAGAAGTGCCCGATTTAAAAAAACCGAGCACTTTCATTTAAATTAAATGACTACTAATAATTTGTTTCCTTAATTTCAAAGTAAGATTGGGGATGCAAACAAGCAGGACATGTTTTAGGTGCTTTCTCTCCTTGATGCAAATAGCCGCAATTACGACATTTCCAAATGATTTTTCCTTCGCGTTCAAAAACCTTTCCTTCTTCTAAGTTAGTATACAATTTTCTAAAGCGCTCTTCATGTGCTTTCTCCACGCGTGCGATCATTTTATAAGCAGTAGCAATTTCGTTAAAACCTTCTTCTTCAGCAATTTTAGCAAACTCAGGATACAACTCTGTCCATTCTTCATTTTCGCCTTCGGCAGAAGCTTTTAAATTTTCCAAAGTTGTTCCAATTACACCGGCAGGATAAGTTGCTGTAATTTCAACCATACCACCCTCTAAGAATTTAAAAAAACGTTTGGCATGCTCTTTCTCATTCAAAGCTGTTTCATCAAAAATAGCTGCCATTTGATTGAGGCCTTCTTTCAAAGCTTGTTTAGCATAATAATCATAACGCATACGCGCCTGCGATTCTCCTGCAAATGATTTCAGCAGGTTTTGTTCTGTTTTTGTTCCTTTTAATATTTTCATATTTTTATATTTTAAATTGTTTATTACTTACACCTTTAACCTCAACCTCTTAACCTCCAGCATTAATTCATGGGTTCAAAATCTCCTTTAGACACACCACAGGTTGGGCAAACCCAATCGTCGGGGATATCTTCAAAAGCCGTTCCAGGCACAATACCGCCGTCAGGGTCTCCTTCCACCGGATCATATATATGACCACAAACTGTACATTCCCACTTTTGCGAAAGAGCATCGCTAACAGGTGCTATTTCATTCTTAGATTCTACCAGTTTGGATTTATCCACATAAGTAGGAGCATTTTTAGGTGCAACTCCATTTTTTACTTCACGATAATAAGCATAGGTCATTGGGGTTTTATTTACTTCCAAAACCTTACTGTCCAGCACTTCACCAATAAACAAAATATGAGTTCCCAGATCTACTTTTTGCACCACTTTGCATTCAAACCAAGCTAAACAACCATCAGTCAATATGGGAGCTCCCGTTATCCCTTCAACAAAATTGAATTTTTTGAATTTATCAAAATCACTACCGGTTTTATAGCCCATAGTAGAAATTAGTTCCTGACTGGCTCCTTGATGCAATATGGAGACAGAAAAAATGCCACTTTCTTCTATTAATTGAGTTGAATAATTATCCTTGCTACAGCTGATAGCCAATTGAGCAGGATCGGCTGTAACTTGAAATACCGTATTAGCTATGTAACCATTTATCTTATTCTTGCTTTTTGTTCCTATAACGTATAAACCATAGGATAATTTAAAAAAAGCTTCTATTTGCATGCGATTCTATTTTAATTGGTTCAATATCCTTATGCACTTTTTCTATGCAAATCCATTTTCTTCTTTTGAGCCTACAATTTAAGAATAAATTATTAGCTACCGTTAAAAAATAAAATATAAACCGATTGCTAGATTCAAATTTTAAAAAGACTAGCATGCTGATAAGAGAATCTAAGAGAATTTATTACCTTTGTCAGGCTTGAAAAAGAATTAAGAATTTACCCTAAAAAGGAGGTCGAAATGATAGAAACAGTTAAGTTAGGCACCCTCCGATGGAATCACATTAACCATCCCACTGAAGAAGATTTCGATTTTTTATTGACCAAATTCCATGTTCACCTGCTGGATATTGAAGACTGTAAAAGTAAGATTAACCAACGGCCCAAAGTGGATATTTACGACGACTATAACTTTCTAATTTTACATTTCCCTATTTTTGATAAGCTCGGACGTTTTTTACGCATTAAGGAAGCAAAGATTTTTTGGTGGGAAGAACAAATTACCACCATTGGCGGCTCGAATTGGGTTGTTGGCAAGATGTTTCAAGAAGCTCAGGATCAAGAAACCAGAGGGGATAGATTTGAGGTGGGATCAACAGATGCTTTACTCTATCTAATTGTAGAAGCCGTTATGAAAGAATCATTTCCTGTGGTTAGACGTATAGGAGACGATGTGGATCGATCCAGTCGCGAACTTTTTGAAAAGAAAGCAGAAAGTGTTATTGAGCGCATTTCGATCGCGCGCAAAAACATCATCCTATTGAATACGGTTATCAAGCCTCAATTACGCATTTTTCTAAAATTTGAAAAAGGAGAAGTGGAAGGTTTCGCCGATAATATGGAAGATTATTGGGGCAATATTTTGGATAATTATCAAAAGATGTGGGATATGATTGAAGATTATCAGGAATTAATTGAAGGCCTAAGCAGTACTTTTGATTCTTTGATGGCTAACCGCACAAATGAAATTATGCGAGTGCTCACTTTAATTTCCTCCATTATTCTTCCTCTTACATTTATTACAGGGATTTATGGAATGAATGTAAGATTACCTGGGAAAGATTTTGGCTTAACCTTTCTTATTATAATAGGAACTATGATTACAATTGCTGTAGTTATGGTTATTTATTTCAAGAAAAAACATTGGATGTAATCTTAGTGATTAATCAGGGCTTCACTTTGAGTGAAACCCTGACTAAAGTGAAGCCTTGACTAAACCCTTACCAAATAAAAAAGCCGCTTAAATCCTAAAATTTAAACAGCTTAATTCCTTGTAATCTTCCTTGTTTTTGTTGACCCACCAGGGCTCGAACCTGGACTCTTCTGCACCAAAAACAGACGTGTTGCCAATTACACCATGGGTCAATTGCTAAATGCGATGCAAAGATACATTTTTTTTGAAAATGCAAAGAAAAAATATCAAGGAATTACTTTTTTGTTTTCTCATAAAATGAACTCCAACTAAAGCGCAGGTTTTATAGCTGAAGCAGCAGCCATAGCCATTAATTCTTTATCAAAATGAAAGAGGCCTCCTTGCGTATTTCCCGCTAAAGTTAATTTATCTAGAACTCCACGTGCACTAGACTCTTCTTCCACTTGTTCCTGAATATACCACTGCAAGAAATTTGAAGTCAAATAATCTTTTTCTTGCATACATACTTCGAATATGGAATTAATCATGCCTGTAACCTTTTTTTCATGAGCCAATACTTCTGTAAAAACCGCCAAAATACTATCCCATTCATTTTGAGGTTTCGGTAAGCTGTCTGTCAAGACAGTTCCTCCTCTTTCGCTCACATAATGCACCAATTTAATCATATGCATACGCTCTTCTTCGGCATGAGTGAATAAATATTTTGCACTTCCTTCAAAACCATGTTTATCACACCATGCAGCCATAGAAAAATACAAGCGAGAGGAATGTTCCTCCGCATTGATTTGATGATTTAAGCTTGCCTCTACATTTGTATTCATGTCTCTTATTTTTTTCAAATTAATATTGATTTATGCCATAGAAAATTAAATCTATTTCATGTTTAGGCTCTTATCCGTTTTTCAAAGCTTCTGCTCCTCCAACTATCTCAAGTATTTCACCTGTAATAGCCGCCTGTCTGGCTTTGTTGTATTGTAGTTTTAAATCTTTTATCAATTCTGTAGCATTATCGGTAGCTTGTGACATAGCAAGCATACGAGCTCCGTGCTCGGCAGCAAAAGAATCGAGTATTGCTTTATAAAATTGGATCTTCAAAATAGTGGGAATCAATTCTTCAACAATCTCTAATCTTCCCGGTTCAAAAAGATAATCAATTTGTGCCTTACTTTCTTCTATTTCCTTGTCGGAGCTGATAGGCAATAATTGTTCGCTGGTTATTACTTGAGTTGCTGCATTTTTAAAGTGATTAAAAATCAAAATAATACGATCATATTCTTTGCTTGCAAACCGCCGCATCAATTCTTCGGCTATTGGAAAAACATGTTCAAAATTGAGCTCATTAAACAATTCATCATGTTGACCAATATAGGCATCCCTTTTTTTTGAAAAATGTTCGGTAGCCATTTTCCCAACGGTCATCATGTGCACATTTCCAAGCGCATTTTGATCGCTAAATTCCTTGCTTATCAAGCGTTGTGTAGCTTTAATGACATTGCTGTTAAAAGCTCCACACAATCCTCTGTTGGAAGTGATTGGAACCAACAAAACTCGTTTCAATTCACGCTCCTGGCCATAATCCCCAATACTTTCCTGATCAAGACTACCATTGAGGTTTTGCAGAATCTCATTTAATTTTGCTGCATAAGGACGCATATTGTTTATCGCATTCTGGCTTTTTCTCAACTTAGAAGCCGCCACCATTTTCATGGCACTCGTAATCTGTTTGGTTGAGTTTACCGAATCAATACGTGTTCTTACATCTTTTAAACTAGGCATGTGCTGACAAATTTAATTTTCTAATCGTTTTAATAGCGAGCTGCTACATGCTTAGCGGCTTCGCTCAGAGCCTGAGAAATCTCGTCGGTATATTTTCCTTGCGCAATGGTATCGAGCGTATCTTGATAATTTGTTTCAAGATAATGCAGATATTCATTTTGAAAATCAAAGATTTTTTTTGTAGGCACTTTACTAAGCAATCCTTGTGTACCACAGAAGATAATTGCTACTTGTTTTTCAACAGACATAGGAGAATATAAATTTTGCTTAAGAATCTCCACATTTCTTGCTCCTTTATTAAGAACAGACATGGTTGAAGCATCTAAATCAGAACCAAACTTTGAGAAAGCTTCTAATTCACGGAACTGAGCCTGATCGAGTTTCAATGTTCCTGCTACCTTTTTCATTGGTTTTATCTGTGCATTTCCACCTACACGAGAAACGGAAATACCTACATTAATAGCAGGACGAATTCCTGAATTAAATAAATCACTATCCAGGAATATCTGTCCATCTGTAATTGAAATTACATTTGTTGGAATATAGGCCGACACATCGCCAGCTTGAGTTTCAATAATTGGCAGCGCCGTCAAAGAACCTCCTCCTTTTACCATGGGTTTAATACTGTCAGGTAAATCATTCATATTGGAGGCAATCTCATCAGAATCGATGATTTTAGCAGCGCGCTCTAATAAACGTGAATGCAAATAAAAGACATCCCCAGGATAAGCTTCGCGTCCAGGAGGACGACGCAACAACAAAGAAACTTCGCGGTAAGCAACAGCTTGTTTGGAAAGGTCATCGTAAATCACCAAAGCCGGTCTTCCGGTATCACGAAAAAACTCACCTATGGCAGCTCCTGCAAAAGGTGCATAATATTGCAAAGCAGCAGGATCGGAAGCTGTTGCCATAACAACCACCGTATAAGGTAAGGCCCCTTTTTCTTTTAAGGTTTGTACAATATTAGCAACAGTAGATCCTTTCTGACCAGAAGCAACATAAATACAAAATACAGGCTCGCCTTTATCGTAAAATTCTTTTTGATTGATGATTGTATCTATCGCAATAGTAGATTTACCTGTTTGACGGTCACCTATAATCAACTCACGCTGTCCACGACCAATAGGAATCATAGCATCGATAGCTTTAATACCTGTTTGCAAAGGCTCGTTTACAGGTTGACGATAGATTACACCAGGAGCTTTACGCTCAAGCGGCATCTCGTAAGTATCACCTTCGATAGGACCTTGACCATCAATGGGCAATCCCATAGGATTGATAACACGACCTAACATACCTTCACCAACTTCAATAGAGCCAATTCTTTTAGTACGTTTAACTACATCACCTTCAAGGATACCAGTAGAACCACCCAGAAGCATAACACCAACATTATCTTCTTCAAGGTTCATTACCAAGCCAAGGATTCCAGTTTTTTCAAACTTCACCAATTCACCGGCTTGAGCATTTGTGAGTCCGTAAATACGAGCAATACCGTCACCAACTTGGAGAACCGTTCCTACTTCTTCTAATTCAGCTTCTGTTTTAAAGCCTGCTAACTCTTGTCTTAAAATTGCTGATACTTCAGCGGGATTAATTTGAGCCATATCTTTTTCGTTTCTCTATTATTTCCCGGCAACAACCAGGTTATTTTTAATATTTTCTTTTAATCTCTTAATCAAAGTCTTTGTCGATGCATCGTATTGATAATCGCCAAGTTTCACAACAAATCCACCAAGCAAATCAGCGTTTACATATTCGTGTAATTGTACTTCTTTGCCACTTAATTTCTTAAGCATATTGAGAATAGCTGTTTTAGCATCTTTTTCTAAATCGCCTGCTGTTGTTAGCCAAGCATCTGTTATTCCACGGTAGTCGTTATAAATATTTAAGAGAGCTTCTGCCACTTGAGGGATAGTATCTTCTCTACCGTTTTTTGCTAAAAGCCATAAAAATTGAAGGCTAAGTTTATCAATGTTCTTTTCGAATAAAGATTTGAAAACGGCAATCTTTTTATTCACTTTAACAACCGGACTTTTCAAAAGCAAAGTCAGTTCTCTATTTTCAACTATAACATCATTTACTAATTGCATATCTTTTGCAACAGTTTCTATATTTTGTTGTTCCAGAGCTAACTCAAAAAGTGCTTTTGCATAGCGGTTGGCCAGACGAATTTGCTTCATTTTATTCGATTTAATTTAATTGATTATTGGCTTCGCCAATAAGCTTATCCATCAATTCTTTTTGCTTTTTATCTTTCGAAAGTTCTGCTTTGAGTAATTTTTCAGCAATTTCTATTGATAAATCGGCTACCTGATTTTTCAAGGCACTTAAAGCAGCTGTCTTTTCTTGTTCGATAACGGCTTTAGCATTTTCGATAATATGCTTGGCTTCCTCATCTGCTTTATCTTTTGCTGTGTCAATTAAATCGTCTTTTAACTTTCTGGCTTCACGAATCATTTCTTCACGCTCATCACGTGCTTCCTTTAACAATTCTTCATTATTCGAATGAAGATTTTGAATTTCCTCGCGTGCTTTTTGAGCCGCCTCCAAAGAATTAGCAATTCCTTCTTCACGTTCTTTCAAACTACCTAAAATCATAGGCCAAACAAATTTGCTTAGTAAGAATAAAACAATACCAAAGGAAAGGGTCATCCAAAATATCAATCCTAATCCAGGGCTAACTAATTCCATATTCTAAATTATTTTTTTAATTAATCAATTAAAATCAAACACCTTAACCAACCGTTAAGATGTTTGATCATTGAGTCAAATCGTTTATAAGAAAACGATAAGCAAACACACTACAATTGCAAAGAAGGCAACTCCTTCGATAAGGGCAGCCGACACAATCATATTCGAACGAATGTCGTCAGCAGCTTCAGGTTGACGTGCAATACCTTCAACAGCACCGCGACCAATCTGACCAATACCCATACCTGCACCAATAGCAGCAATACCAGCACCAATTCCGGCACCCATTTTTGCATAAGGAGCTAAATCAGCAGTGGCTTGTAATAAAATGTTTAATAAAGACATAATGTATAATTTATTGATTAGTAAATAAGTTCATTTAATGATGTTCCTCCGTGGCAGCTCCAAAATACAAGGCCGACAATAATGTAAACACATAGGCTTGAATAAGAGCTACCAAAATCTCAAGGAAAGTGAGAAAAATTGTAAAAGCAATGGAAACAATACTAACTCCATAACCGATGGCCGGATGCATATTTCCAAAAATAAAAATCAGACTGATAAAGCCTAAAACAATGATGTGCCCTGCCGTAATGTTTGCGAACAAACGAACCATCAATACAAAAGGTTTTGTTATTAAACCCACCAGTTCAACAATCGGCATCAATGGTATTGGAATTTTCAACCACCAAGGAACGCCGGGGGTGTTTACAATATGAATCCAATATGCTTTTTTACCACTCACATTCGTGATAACGAAAGTAAATAAGGCAAGCACCATAGTGATAGCTATATTTCCTGTAAGATTGGCTCCTCCCGGAAAAAATGGGACCAATCCAAAAAGATTATTAAAAAATATGAAGAAGAAAATTGTCAACAAATAAGGGAGGTATTTTTCGTATTTCTTTTCTCCAATAGAGGCTTTTGCAATATCGTCTCGAATAAAAACAATGAAAGGTTCCAGCATCGATTGCAATCCTTTTGGAGCCATTCCCTTGCGTGTTTTATATGATTTTGCCACAATAACAAAGATCAATACAATTAAAATCAAACTTATCCAAAGAGACACAACATTTTTTGTAATGGAAAAATCGTAGGGCACTCCTGCTTCCACAGCTTCCTCTATTTGATGATGTTGAATATATTTTTCCGTATTTATATAACCTAATTTTCCTTTATGTGCTCCTTCTTTCATTACCGCCAAACCAAAAGCTATCGTTTGATTATGATCGATGTCCTCTGCTTGAATTAATTTATTGTTTTCATCGAAAAGAGCTGGAGTATGACCGTGATGAAAAGCGCTTGACATAAAAGTAACCAAACGGCCATCACTATAAATAATTATAGGCAAGGGAATGCTTAAATGAAAATCACCATAGGTTAAAATATGCCATTCGTAAGCATCAATAACATGCTCAAGAATCATTTCACCTGCATTAAAAGATTCTTCGTGTGCAGATTCGTTTTCTTCTACATGCTGTGCAAAAACCGACCCGCTAAAAAGAAACATCAGGGCGACTAAAAAGTATTGAACAGGTCTGATTATCATAGTTTTATTCACGCTTTAGCTAGTATAAAAATATTTCTTTTATATAATTGTGCAATTTTACGAAAAAATCTGCCAAAAGTGAAGCCTAAATTTTATATTTCGGTATTTATTTACGAAATAATTTTTTGTACTTCTTAGATGTTCTAATTTATTGATAATCCTGTTCAGAAGGATGTGGATGCTCCCTATCCATTTCCTTCCAGAAAAAGCAGCTCACCTCTGCCCTCTTTCTTAAGTAAATTCATGCAAAGTGAGTAAGGGCTTGTTGCGAAATAACTACTTCGTTTATGCTCGTTCTTTTGCCCGCTAATTTTGTTAAAAAGCCTAGCCGTAGCTCTGCTATGCCTGCGTTTTTTGCCTCGTTACCGAACAAAATAACTTCGCCTGATTCAGAGAACATATTTCGTAACAAGCCCTAATTATATCTGCATCTACGAATAAGATTTTATTATCTTCGCCAAAATCAAAAGCATTTAAGAATGAAAACGCTTTATATCATGCGGCATGGCAAAGCCGAGGAAGGTCACGACAAGGCCGATTATAAACGAAAACTGATTTCGAAAGGAATAAAACGAAGTCAAAAAATCGGGCAAATGCTAAAAGACAGAAAAGGGAAAATAGATTCCATTTTGTGCAGCAATGCGAACCGAACCGTAGAAACTGCCGAAATAATGGCAACTCTATTCGATTTTCCTCACCAAGAAATTCAAAAAGCTAAAGAACTCTATTTATGTCCTGCCGGCGTGATGATGGATTTTTTCTATTCCTTAGACAACACTATTTCGAATGTTCTTTTTATTGGTCACAATCCCGGAATTAGCGAATTGGTTACAAGTATAGGAGATAAGTTGATCGACTGGATGCCGACCTCCTCGCTAATTGCAGTTGAAATTAATACGAATAATTGGGAGGAAATAGGGAACGCTTCAGCAAAAATTGCTTTTTCTTTATCCCCAAAAAAATAAAAATTATGACCTGTCAGGTTTCAAAAACCTGACAGGTCATTAACACTATTGATGTGCCTTAAACTTTTTGGCTGCTTCAACCAATTGAGGAAGTACTGTTTTTACATCACCCAAAATACCGTAATCAGCAGCTTCAAAGAAAGGAGCTTCCGGATCGGTATTAATAGCTACCATAACCTTAGAAGAATTAACCCCTGCCAAATGTTGTATGGCACCGGATATTCCACAAGCAATGTAGAGGTTAGGAGCAATGACTTTTCCTGTTTGTCCAACATGCTCACTGTGAGGACGCCATCCTTCATCGGCAACCGGACGAGAACAAGCTATTCCAGCACCTAAAATGCTAGCTAATTCTTCAATTGGTCCCCAATTATCAGGAGATTTCATTCCACGACCACCACTCACAACTAATTCGGCATCAGTAAGGATGATTTTTCCTGAAACGGTATTTTTCTCAACCAATTGTGTGCTGAACTTACTGTCGTCCAGTTCTGCATCATAAGCTTCGATAGTCAAAGTGCCTTCATTTTCTTTTAATCCAAAAGAGTTTTGAGCTAAAGAAATTACCTTGATCTCAGAATTGATTTGCTGTTTCCCATTTGCTTTTCCATTGGAAATATTTTTGGGAACCACAAAAGGATCAAAACTAATTGGTAAAGCAGTAACGCTGTTAGCCATTCCGGCTTCTAACTTCACTGCTACACGAGGAGCTACCGCTTTCCCTGTAAAATTATTGGCAAAAACCACCACGGAAGCGTTGTTTGCTTTGGCAGCGCGTGCAATTACAGAAGCATATGCAGCATTATCCAAAACTGTAAATTTTTCGTTTATTGCACACAACACTTTTGTTGCACCATAATTGGCAAGCACATTTAATTGATCATCGGCTACTTGTCCGATAGAAACCGCAATGGTTTCAACACCTAATTCGGTGGCTATTGCATGGGCATAGGATACAAGTTCATAACTTGATTTTTTAAATTTTCCATCCCAATTTTCTGTATATACTATAACTGACATAATCTTATTTTTTTGCTTTAGATAATTTTGGCTTCTTCATGCAATAAAGTAATGAGTTCACCGGCATTTTCTGGATCAATCATTTTCACTTTTGCTTTAGGTTGAGGCATTCCAAATTCAATGAAAGTAGATTTGGCGCTTTCTCCGGTAGGTTCTACAACGGTTAAGGGTTTTTTACGAGCCATCATAATCCCACGCATAGCAGGAATACGAGGATCCAATGCGATGCCTTTTTGAACAATAGCTACAAAGGGAACCGGCACTTTAACAGTTTCTGTTCCGCCGGGAATCTCACGCTTCAAAATAGGCTCTTCACCCTCGATATCTAAAAATGAAACAGAAGAAACCGATGGCACTTTTAAAAATTCGGCCAACATTCCACCTACAGCAGAACCATTATAATCACTCGATTCAATACCTGAAAGCACAATCTCGTATGGATTATCTTTCAAATAAGCAGCAATATTTGAAGCCACCTCGTAATCATCGGTTGGCATCATATTGATACGAACGGCATCATCGGCACCAACGGCTAAAGCTTTTCGAATAGTTGGTTCCGTATAACTTTCTCCTACAGTGATTACGGTAATTTTTTCAATTTTTCCACCGGATTTTTCTTTTAAATCCAAAGCACGTGTAAGTGCTAATTCGTCCCAAGGGTTGATGACCCACTGAACACCGGTCATATCCACAGCAGACTTATCGCCACTGAGTTTTATTTTAGTGGTGGTGTCGGGAACATTACTTAAACAAACTAGTATTTTCATTGTATTAATGTATTAATGTTACAATTTTTTAATGTCTTAATTGATGTGTTAATTTGATAATTTGCTAATGTGCTAATTTGATTTTTTTGATGTTGCAATTATTTTTGATAAAAGCTTTTTTATACTGATTAATTTTACTCTTAAAGATTCTGTATTGGGATAATTATCAGAGAATTGACATAAAAGCAACCAATATTCAACTTCTTCTGCTTCTTTAGCTGCAATTTTTAACTTATGAATAAAATCTGCTTTACTTTCTGCATTTTGAGCTTCCCTAATATTTGCGCCTATTGATGTGCCAGAACGAAGGATTTGCTTTGAAATCACAAATTTTCTTTTCTCTTCGAGTTGTTCTGAAAATGAAATTATAGATAGAGCAAACTCAAAACTAAGGTCAACTACAATATTTCCTATCTCTCTCATAAACTCGTCCTTTTTCATTATCTCATCAGCACATCATCAATTTACCGCATTATTTCATCAAACTTCTGGAAACAATAATCTTCTGCACCTCAGAGGTACCTTCATAAATCTGTGTTAATTTTGCTTCACGCATCAGGCGTTCAACATGATATTCTTTAACATAGCCATAGCCGCCATGAATTTGAACTGCCTCAGTTGTAACTTCCATTGCAATATCGGCTGCATATTGTTTTGCCATTGCACTTGCTGTACCATAAGGTTGTCCTTGATCTTTTAACCAAGCGGCTTTCAAACAAAGATTACGAGCGTTTTCTACTTTTACAGCCATATCGGATAATTTAAAAGCGATAGCCTGATGATTAATAATTTCTGTGCCAAATGCTTTGCGTTCTTTGGCGTATTTAATGGCAAGTTCTAAAGCTCCTGAAGCTATTCCCAGTGCTTGAGAAGCAATACCAATGCGACCGCCTTCTAACGTTTTCATAGCAAATTTAAAACCAAAACCATCTTCTCCTATGCGATTCTCTTTTGGCACTTTTACATCTGTAAACATCACGGAATGCGTATCAGAAGAGCGCATACCCATTTTATTTTCGTGAGGTCCAACAGAAATTCCTTCCGCATGACGATCCACGATAAAAACATTGATACCACGATGTCCTTTTTCAGGATGCGTATGAGCAATAACTATATAGGTAGAAGCTGTATTACCATTGGTAATCCAGTTTTTCGTCCCGTTCAATAGATAATAATCCCCTTTATCTATAGCGGTAGTTCTTTGCTTGGTAGCATCCGAGCCTGCTTCCGGTTCTGACAATAGGAAAGCACCTATTTTCTCACCACGAGCCAAAGGACGTAAATATTCTTCTCTTTGGGCATCGGTACCGAATTTTTCCAAGCCATAACATACCAAAGAGTTATTTACTGACATGATCACGGCTGCTGAGGAGTCGATTTTTGAAATTTCTTCTATCGCCAATACATAAGATACCGTATCCATTCCTCCGCCATCCCATTTTTCGCTAACTAACATCCCCATAAACCCAAGTTCTGCCAGATTTTTAACATGTTCTGTTGGGTATATAGCTCCTTCGTCGCGTTCGAGTATGTCTTTAATCAATTCGCGCTGCGCATAATCGCGAGCAGCTTGCTGAATCATTAATTGCTCTTCTGTAAATTGAAAATCCATGGTCTTAAGTTTAAGTTCTTTTGTTTATTTTTCAATTGGAAAATGTCTTTTTATTTAGGACGCTAATTTATGAAAAATATTGTATGCATGCATACTATTTTTAAATTTAATGTACTAATTTGCCAGTATACTAATGAACTCTATGTCACCTTCAATGATTCTTGATTTGGGATTAAAAGCCTCGTCTTACATTCCTAAATTTTTCCCTTAAGATAAGCATAAATTTCATCTTGAGAACGATAGCTTTGTTCTCCGACTTTGGGTAATCGGTATTGATTTATCTTATCTGGATGCAACCATCTTGCTTTAACATTGTCTTTTCTCTGAATCTCCAGCATATCAAGCAGTTCTGATTTCAGCTCGGAAGATTTTATTGGGCAAGCCACTTCTATGCGATGATCCAGATTACGTGTCATCAAATCGGCAGAGGCCAGAAAAACATCCAGATCTCCGTCATTGGCAAAAACAAATACACGAGAGTGCTCCAGAAAACGGTCCACCACACCAAAGGCTTCAATATTTTCCGACAATCCCACTTCTCCAGCTTTCAAAACGCAAATTCCACGAATAATGAGCGTTATTTTAACTCCGGCTTTTCCGGCGAGATAGAGTTTATTAATCACTTTTGCATCTACCAGATTATTCAATTTAAGAATAACCCAAGCTTCTTTTCCCGCCTTTGCATTACGAATTTCGCGGTTCATCATCTGCGTAAAAAAAGTACGTAACTTAAACGGAGCCACAATTAATTCGGAAAAAGAAGGCATCAGGTATTTTGATTCGAAAAGATGAAAAACGCTGTTTACATCATTGCAAATTGTTTTGTCACTTGTTAATAAACTGTCATCAGCATATACTTTGGCCGTTGATTCGTTAAAATTTCCGGTGCTAATATTTGCATAATAAACATTCTTTCCTTTCTCTTTTCTTCTGATTAAAAGCAATTTAGCATGCACCTTAAATCCGGGGATATTTTGAATAACACGCACTCCTTCTTCTTGAAGTTTTTGTGTCCACATAATATTGGCTTGCTCATCAAAACGAGCCTGAAGCTCCAGAAAAACCGTTACCAATTTTCCGTTTCTAGCGGCATTAATCAGTGTATTGATGATCTTTGAGTTTACCGCTACACGATAAAAAGTCATTTTTATAGCTCTCACTTTAGGATCGATAGCCGCTTCACGCACCAAATCAATGATATGTGAAAAGGAATGATAGGGATAATGAAATAAAATATCTTTTTCCTTAATCAATTCGAACATACTTACGTTGGGAAGAATATCCGGATGACTGAAAGGAAGTCTCTCATCACATACCTCGGATTTGGCTTGACCAAAAATCTTTTCTGTCTCGAAATCGTTCTGGATTGGGAAATCCATAAAATCCTTGAAATTATGGTAACGGCCACCTGCTCGAAGGGTGTCACTCTGCGTAATTCCAAATTTAACCAATAATTTCTTTAAGAATTTTGGATTTACATTCTTATCATACACGAATCGAACAGCATCCCCTTTTATGCGTTGCTTGATGCTTTCGTTCATAGTCTCGAGAAAACTTTTGGATAAATCGCTATCAATATCCAATTCAGCATCGCGTGTAAATTTTATAATATGACCTTCAAATGTATCATAACCAAAAATCCCAAAAATACTTTTTAGATTGATCCGAATCACATCATCCAGAAAAATGATATACTTTTTTTCATCAAATTGAGGCAGCTCTATAAAGCGCGACACCTCTTCGGTAGGAAGTTCGATTAATGCAAAATTATCTTTTTGCAATTTATTACTGCAAGTCATTTTTACTGCCAGATAAATATGTTTGTCTTTAAAATGAGTCAAACTGGTAATAGAATCGAGCAACAAAGGAAAAAGATAAGAACGAATATTTTGTTGAAAATAATCCTCGACAAAATGCTGTTGTTCATCATCAAGCTCTTTTTCATTAATGATAAAAATATTTTTTTTAGCCAGCTCATCCAATATATCCCGATACGCTTGTGTAAATTGTGCTTCCTGATCTGAAACAATCTGGTAAATATCCCGCAAGGTGCGTGTAATTTCTCTTTTTTGTGCAGGATCAATCTTTTTATAGGCTTTCATGCGGTTAAGCGTAGCTACTCTCACTCGATAAAACTCATCTCGATTGTTCGAAAAAATTCCCAGGTATTTTAATCGTTCCAAAACAGGATTGGAAATATCCATCGCTTCCTGTAGCACACGCTCATTAAAGCTAAGCCAGCTTACTTCCCGATTGATCTGGTTTTTTTTCATCGCCTGATTTATTGTTTTATTCGTGTTGAGTCGTCAAAAATATGGTAGAGGATGAACGAAAAGATGGAGGGACGAAGAGACTGAGAGAACTGTTTCATACATGATATGATTATTAACAGCTCCATTTTTCGGGTTGCAAAGACATATTAACAAGTTTACCTAAAATTTTATCATAAGTTAAAACCATGGCTTGGTATTTATTTTTATCAAAACAATTGCATTCCAATGAAAACTGCAACCATACTTGAGTTTCCACAGCTTCAGATTCACAATCGCTTAGTTTGGATATAAAATATTTTGAGTATTTCCGCTTTCTAAATGCTTCTGCTAAATTCGCATAAACAGATTTTGAAGACCTACGTATTTGATCTGTTAATGAATACTTTTCTTCATTAGGAATTTTTTTGGTGAGCTCAAAGATATTCATTGCAGCCTGAAAAGCTAAATTATAAGTTTCTAATTCATTATGCGATCGTATTCCCATTTTAAACCTTTTAAAATATTGGGTACTTTTTCTCTCAGTCTCCTTTTCTCTCAGTCTCTCCCGAAGACTCGGGACTTTCGCTTCGCTTCAGCTTTTCCCCTTCAATTAACCTTCCTTGTTCACAAATATAAGTCGTTGACGGAAACTTTTGAAAAAGAGAATAATCGTGGGTTGCCATTAAAACAGCACAATTATTATTACTGATATCGAAAAGCAGTTTCATAATTCCTTCCGAGGATTGTGGATCAAGGTTTCCGGTAGGTTCGTCCGCCAAAATAAGTACCGGATCATTTATCAGTGCACGTGCAATTCCCAAACGTTGTTGCTCACCTCCCGATACCTGATGAGGCATTTTATAGCCTTTGTTTTCCAGACCTACTTTCCCCAGTACTTCGAGTGCCTTTTCTTTCATTGCTTTCATATCTTTCCAGCCGGTAGCTCTCATCACAAAAAACAGGTTTTCTTCTATATTACGATCTTGCAAAAGCTGAAACTCCTGAAAGACAATACCTAATTTTCTGCGGAGATAAGGAATCTCTTTTCTCTTCAGTTTTTGTAAATCATAACCTACCACTTGAGCTTCTCCTTTAACTAAAGGCAAATCGGCATAAAGTGTTTTTAAAAGACTACTTTTCCCACTGCCCGTTTTTCCAATGATATAAAAAAAATTGCCTTTGTTTACTTCAAGATTTACTTGTTTTAACACCAAATAATCCCCTTGAAAAACATCAACATCACGAATAGAAACCACCGTATTTTCAGACATAAACATGTTGTTTTAAGCTGCTAAGTTAGAGGTTTTTTTTGATATGATGAAGCTGGAGTGAGAGGTGAGACAGGAGAAAAAGCGAACTAGGGGAAAGGGCGAGCTGGCGAGAAGGGCAAAGGGGAAACTGAGAGAGTGAGAGGTGAGAATTGAGAATGGTGAGAGGAGAGAGAGGAAAAAGGCGATGCCGATGGCTATCGGGAGGAAAAAAGCTGAAATCTCATTGTTTGTTCATTGCTTCCCGAATACTTGAGACAGTCAAGAGTTCCAGTATCGCTTAATGCTAATTTTTCTTGCCAAAAAATCCACTAGAAATGAGCGCAACTCCTCCAAATATAAAAATCATAGATATATAAGCTACATCTTCGCTAAGCCATCCCAAGGCCGCAATAGCATTTGCAATAAGTACACCAATACCCACTGCCGTCATAAATATACCAATTCTTGTGGCTGTATGTTGATGACTTTCCTGCTTAAATGTATCCGGGTCAAGGCCCTTTTCAATAAGCGCCATCCGTATCTTTTTTTGATGGCCAAGATAAACCAATACAATAATGAATAAGAAAAATCCTAAAGGAACTAATACTTCAACTGAAAATAAATCCATCTTTCTTTGCGTTTTAGGTTAGTAAATCGTTTTTAATTAGTTTGTAGACGCAAAAGATTGGGGAAGGTTACAAAAGGGAGAGAGATGAGACGTGGAGATGGGAGAAAATGGCGAGGGAGATAGGGAGATAGGGAGTCTAAGGGACGAGAGGGCGAAGGAAAAAAGCTGAAGTCCCGAGTCTTCGGGAGAGACTGTGAGAGGCTATTGGAGATGTGCTGATGTTCCGGACTTTGCTAGTCTTTGCTAGTCTTCAAAAATCCTTAATAAAAATCGACGGCCAATGATAATTCCACTTAGAATACCAAGCACATTCGCCAATATGTCTAAAAGCTCAAAAGAACGATAAGGCAAACGCAATTGAACAAATTCAACGCTTATCACAAAGAGAAGCAAGATAAAAGTATTCCTATTTTCTTTGGAGATACGAAAAGGGGTTTTATTTTTATAGCGAGGCGCAATATAAAAGAAACCTAAAATGCTAAAAAGACCAAAATGAATCACCTTGTCGCGACCCGGAAAATTTAAATGCACTCCTCCCCCGGTAGGAATAACCATTAAGATCAGAATGCTGATTAACCACAGCCAAAATAAGTAGGGAAGAAAAGGACGTACTTTATCGTATGGAATCATATGGATTTGCGAGTATCATTACTTCGTTGATTATGATTTATCTTTTGATACAATATCTTCATTATGCCAACTGTATGTTCTTTTTTCGACGAAGTAAGAGCCAAATGGTCATTGAAATAAGTAAGCCCGTAAACAAAAGTAAAATACTTAAGGCGAATACGCCTAAAAATTGAAGAAAATAACTACATATAATAATGAGTAGATTTAATGAAATTAAAATAAGACTGGTCTGAATATGTGTTAAACCCATTCGAAGTAATCGATGATGAAGATGATTTTTGTCCGCACTAAAAGGAGACTTTCTATTTAGAATACGAAATGTAAAAACTTGCAAAGTATCATATAAAGGAATAAAGAAAATAGCTATACTCATTGCCGGAGCTGCAGTTATTTCAAACCAACCCATTGATTTAGTGCTAAGCGCATTAAATTTAATCACCAATACAACGCTTATAACGCCAATGATTAAAGCCCCCGTGTCACCCATAAATAATTTGTTCTTTTTCCCAAAGACATTGTATATGAAAAACGGAATCAAAGAACCTAGTAAACCTATAGAGATAAGTAAATTATCTCTGCTTTCGTGACTATAAAAGAAAACAGCAAAAATTCCTGCTATAACAATAGACAATCCCGATGCTAAACCATCCACACCATCTATTAAATTTATGCAATTGATCAGAACGATAAAAACAAAGGCACTAATAACAACGCTAATAAAATAGGGAATTTCATAAATCCCTAAAAAACCACCCAAACTTAAAAAGCGAAAATCTCCTAAAAAAATAAGAATAAAAATAATGATAAATTGCCAGATAAATTTTTTTGATAAAGAGATCAAATAAATATCATCTTTAATTCCAATAAAAAAAACTATCATTAAACTCGCGATTAAGTACTGAAGTCCGTATTCAGAGCTTATATTTCCAAACAAGAGTATGGAAATAACAAATCCGACAAAAATAGCTATCCCTCCAAGTGTAGGTGTATTTTCAAAATGAGATGTGCGGCCATTTGGTTTATCAAAGATATTTTTTGAACGCGAAATATGTAATATTATGGGTATAGAAAAGAGAGAGGTAAAAAAAGAAGTAAATAAAACAAGCACAACAGCACTATTGGTATTGTTTAATATTTGTTGGATTATTTCATGAAGATTACTCATATAGTCTAATCAGAATTGTAATTGTTTTAATATATCTTTTTAAAGACAATGCCCTTTTATTCTTCTTTTTGTTAAATTATTCCCTATTTCGAAATGACTGAACAAACTCTTTCGTTAACACAATAGTCACTCCAACAAAACCGCCAACAAACAGCATACTTATCAAAATCAAGCTTGTTTTTGGTTTGCTTTTTTTCAAGGGAATCTTGGCCGGCTCTATGACCGTAAAAACAGGCGTTCTATCCTGAACAATTATTTTCGATTGCTCTAACTTCTGAGCAAGACTATTGTATAAACTGGAAGCCAGTGAGTTTTCTGTTTCTAAACGTTGTCGGTTTGTTCTTACAGAAGCAAGAATAACATTGATATTGCTATCGTCATAATCGGCGAGTGCTTTCTGTGTTTTATAGTATCTTTCACGCGCTTCCAGATAACGCGCATCAATAAATTCTAAATCTTGCTTCGCTTTTCCCGTATTGTAATTGATGATGTAATGTTTGAGATTTGTCACCACCAACTCAGCGAGTACTGCCGACAATAAAGGATCCTGCATTTCTATACTGACATTAATGATTTTGCTTTCTCCTCCTGTTAATCCTCCACCGGATTTAATTACATCCACTTCTATAAGATCAGATAAAGCTTCAACCAGATTTGCTTGTTTTCGACTGAGTTTTAAAGGTTGTCCCGGAATATTTTTGCTGATCAATTCATCATCGTTTCCGTTCTTGAGCTTATCAATCAAATAGGCGGCTATCCCGGAAATAGAGGGTTTTGAATAATCGCTTAAATAGTGAGCGACCGTAATTTTAGATTTACTTTCCGGTTCTTCAATGGTTTTGCTTAAAATTTCCATTAAAAATGTAGTGCTCTTCACGATGTTTGGATATAAATCAGGCGTTAAAGCATCACTTCCTGAGCCTCCATTAAAGTCCAAGCCCATCAAACTTCCTAGGTTTGCGCCAGATAATCCACCCAATTGACCTAATAATCCACTAGCAGATCCTTTTGAATTTGATTCTGCCAACAAGCTAATCTCCGTTTTATATTGTTTTGGTGTCAGGACGACTATGACAATAGCCAATACAAAAGCCGCGAGAATGGAAATGTAAACCGTTTTAGACTTTGCCTTGATTTTAACAAAGAGTTCCGTAAGATCCATGCCTTCTTCGATATTCTCTGAATTCGTTTTATTATTCATCCTTTTCTATTTAAATTAATGAAGAATATCAACTATTTGAGTGAATTGATGATCGTGATGAGCAATAATGCAAAAGAAGATGCTGCTGAACTGACCCCGATAGTTTCAGCGAGAGACAAGTGCCTTTTGTCTATTTTTGTTGGCACAATTATTTCCGCTCCGGGTTCGATAGCCGGATGATTTCTTAAAAACAAGATCTTATTTGTTTTCTTAACCGATCCATTGGCATAAACCACATAAATATGTCCCGGTTTTGCATCTCGCGTATAACCTCCCGCATTCGTAATATAATCTTTAAGCTTTAATCCTTTAAAATAAGGAATTACATTTGGACTATAAACCGATCCACTTACTTTAACGGTTTGAGATTGCTTTAGTATTCTAATTGAATCTCCTTCCTGAAGAAATAAATCGTTTGGACTTCCCGGATTCTTAATAATCTTTTCAAGATTCACACCTATAATATCAAATTTTGCTTTGGAAACAACAATCCTCGTTGAATCCCCTTTTTCAGAAACAATATTATTGATTGCCTTATCGGTTAAAATCTTGTCGTCCGATTTTTTCCTGATTAAACTGGCTCCTTTTAAATATGCTTCCGGCGTAATATTTCCGGCTCTAAGAATCAAATCTGAAATGCGTTCCGTACGCGTTGTAATACTGTACTTACCCGGAAAATTCACTTCTCCATCAATACTCACCATCAATTGGGGAATATAAGCAGGAGACCGACGAATAAATACCTGATCAAAGGGCTGAAGAATAAATCTGGAAGCAGAATCGCTCAGAGCCAAATTACTGCTGATCGGAAATTTTATGATCTGCGCCAATTGATTTGTCGATTGCAAGGCTTGATTATCTTTTATTCTTCTCGCCACCTCCACATAGGCCATTGAAGCCGTTTCTAACAAACCGCCCGCTTGAATAATTAAATCTTCCACCTTCGTGTTTTCCGTAAAGGCATAAACTCCCGGATTCTTTATTTCTCCTTCAATACGAAGTGAATAATTTTCACGTAAATCATAAATAGAAGGAATACTTACAGAATCTTCTCTTTGCAAGGGAAAATCTAAGTTGGATTGAAGGAGTTGATTTAAGTCGATGGCAATATTTTCTCTGGAAAGATCCTCTTTCAAACGAAAAACAGAAATCCTATTTTTAAATACGTCTTCTCTCAATCCATCAGCAATGGCTATCAATTTCTTTAAAGTGCTGATTGTGTCAATTGCATATACACCCGGACGCATAATGGCTCCCGATATTTGAACACGATTTTCAAATCTTGTCAATACGGAATCGATTCGTATTTCATCACCATTTTGAAGCATAATGTCATCCATAAACGAAGCAGGAATATCCAATACTCTATTTTCCTTGCTTGTTTTTCTAAAAATTTTAATCCGATCCTTATAGGCTTTTCCCGTAAAACCTCCTGCAAAGTAGATTAAGTCTTTGAGAGATTCGGAAGCTTTCATATCGAATTGTTTATTCCGAATAATGGCTCCTTTAATCTCCACTCTATTTGAATAGGGAGAAACAAATATGACATCCTGATCCTGCAGACGCATATCGTTGGATAATTGTCCTTTCAATAAATATTCATAAAAATCTATTTCGGAAGCTACTTTATTTTCTCTGATGATTTTTACATCCCTTAAAGATCCATTTTTTGAAGGCCCACCGGCGGCATACATCGCATTAAAAACAGATGCTAAAGAAGATAGATTATAGGTGCCGGGTAAAGTTACTTCACCCACAATATTCACTTTAATATTCCGTACAGAACCTAAACTGACATTAATAAAAGTATTTCTTTTATTGATGCCGGCATAGACTTTGCTTAGCGTGTTTTTCAACTTGATATTTGCCTGTTCTATCGAAAAACCATTGATATAAATCGGCCCTACATTTGAAATAATTATGTTTCCTTCATTGGAAACCACTTCTTGATAACTGTGTTGTGAAGCCCCCCAAATATCAATATTGAGGATATCACCTGGGCCAATTATATAATTCTTAGGCGTTGCCACATTATAACTAGGTTCAAAAGTCAGATCGCTATTCTTAAACAAAGAAAAACCAAAATGGGGATCTTCTATTTCTTCTTCATATTGGAACATTCTTTCGTCATAAGGCGAAGGATAATCCACGACCTGAAATGTATTGACTTTTCGTCCACCGTCTTTTACATTTGGATTTCTTATGTCGTAAAGCCGTTCAGCACGTTGCATTAGTTTGTCTATTTCAGAACTTGACATCCCACGAGATATTGCAAGTGCCTCAATTTGCTCAGGCGACATCCCCGATTCTAGTGCGCGTTGCATTATGACTTGTAATTGCACATCAGACACCTGCTCCGACTTCACATTTGCAACACTATTTCCCAGTGTTTTACCAATCTGGGCTTCGGTGATGGAAGTAAATAAAATTGTAAATCCTAGAAGGAATATTTGGGCTTTGTTATTAAGAATTCTCATAATTATTAAATATTAGAAATACTCTGGCTTGTATTATTTATAGATAAAATTCTCTGTATTTATTTCAGGGAAGTGTTTATCTCTAATTTATCAATTCCTAAATAATATATATGTCTCCAATTTAAAAATAGCTTTGTCTTCCTTTAGAAAAACAATATTACTAAGATTAAAGGACAGATCAAATCTAAAAAGAAATTCTTGATTATTTACATTTTCTGATCGAGGTTTTTCCCCGTCTCAATGTGATGGAAAGTAGGCAATAGTCTTTGTAAAACACTAATAATCTCACTTTTGGACACGTTTGGCTTGTTCAATATGCCTTGCAATAAATTCGTTTGATGATGGATTTCATTCAATTCACGGCGCTGTGCATTTTTTACAACTCCCAATGAATGGTATTTTGTAAAATCCACATCTTCCTTTTCTATATAAAACTCTTCGTAAGATTTTTCTCCGGAAGTATCTGAGTTCCAATAATAAACAGGATATTCTTTGGAATTTTCATCTAAGGAGAGGGCAAACTCTTTTGCTTCTTCTTCCGACTCACAATAGCGAGGAGTATATCCCAGGGTTACTAAAAGTTGAGTGCCAATATCAGAAAAAGTCATCATTTGACTAGGGTCTAACTTGGGAAAAAATATTTCTCCCGTATTGCCCAAAATACAAGCCAGTAAGCAAATTTGACCAGATTCTTCGGGAGAAACAAAATATCTCTTTACATCCATTGGAGCTGAAAAAGGTTGTTTTTTTGCCAATCGCTCAACAAATCCATCCAGAAGACTTCCATTTGAAAAAGCCACATTTGCAAACCGTGCTAAAGTCACCGGGAAATAATTAGAATAACCCAGTATCATTTCCTCCATAATTTTTTTGCTTGCTCCAAGAACATTTACCGGATTTGCCGATTTATCACTTGAAACACCGAAAAAATGTTTGGGTGGACTTAGGATTAATTTCGCTAAAAATTTTTCTGCTTTTAATACATTATTATCCAATAAGGCAGCAACGGAATAGGCGTCTTTTTCGCTTCTCACATGCTTGTGAGCAGCAAAATTGGCTATAATATCAAAAGGCCCTTCTTTTTCAAGGATACGATCAAAAATAGGATCATCAAAATTTAAGGGATAAGTTTTATAATCTTCGGGGACGAATAAATCGAAAGTGCTTCTCAGATCACGTGTTAATTCTGTAAGCCCGTTTTCGTTAAAATCAATAACAAAAAGTCGTTTAGGTTTATATTTTAAAAGCGCTTTGATAAAAGAAGACCCGATAGAACCGGCTCCGCCAATTACCATAACAGATTTATTTTCAATAGCTTTAATTAAATTGTCATTATTGTTTTCAATGTCAATTTTAAAAAAGCTCTCCGTTCTTTTGGTAATATATTGGGCTATAAATTTTTCTACGTTAATCATAATTTTATCAATTGCAAGCTATTCCTTTATCTGAATAATTTATAAAACCGCACTATCAGTAATTTCTTCAGAATTAAAAATACACGATTGTTAAACTTAACATTTTCATTACTTAGAATAATAAGCCAAATATAATAAATTATATTATACGACCAAGTATCAAAAATAGTTTATAATTTTTTACCAATCTTCTTTATTTACAATTAAAATCTTCTTTGAGGCAGGCTTTTGAAAATTTTGAATGCGATATTACTCTGATTAAAAAAAACGACCCATCCTGTAATAAAAAGAAGAAACAGATCCGTTTTGAAAGATTTATTCTTAAAATACCACTCTTCTAATTCTGCTTTATAGGGCATAATGATTTGCTTCACACATTCTTCCCAAGGAAGATCACTCTGTTTTAAGATACTTTCTTCATCTCTAAAAATAACAGAACCGATGCCCGTTATTCCAGGTTTCATCTTACTAATAACCACCTGCTTTTCAGCTAAATAATAATTAAAATGTTTAGGTGTAAGCGGACGAGGGCCGACAAAGGACATATCTCCAATTAATACATTTAGCAATTGTGGAATCTCGTTTATTTTACTTTTTCTTAAAAACTTTCCCATAGGGAGAACTCTGTAATCATCGGGTAAAACGGTGTCTTTAGAGCCCAGATTAGGGCTGTCTTTGAGCATAGTAGCAAATTTAAACAATCCAAATTCCTTAGCTTTAAATCCCACTCTTTTCTGCTTAAAAAAAACATAATGTTCCCCTGTAAGCAGAAGAAGAATTACGATAGGAAATAGTAATGGAGTGAGAATGATAATCAGAATTAAGCTCAAAAGGATGTCAAATAATCGCTTCATATAAAAAGATGAATAGTGAAGGTTCTGTCTGTTTTTATCTTTGTAATCGTTTCTTAAAAATAAAGTTATGCATTATTAACAATGCCATCTCTATCCTGTATTTCATTTTAAAAGAAATGCAGTTTTTGCTCACACCGCCTGTAAATGGGGTTTGGTTATTTTCGTGCTTTCTATATCCTACCAATTTCTCATCGCAAAAATAAACCGACGATAAAAGATCGGCATTTAGGCCTATCCATTGATCGTGCATGGCTATTCTTTTTGGAAAAGGGAGTATGTGTTTGATTAAACTGCTGTTAAAAGCCATGCAATTTCCCGAATAGGTGTTCTTTATCAAATTCTTGATAAAGCCCTTCCTCGAGTTCAGAATTTCAAATAAAGAAGGTGCAATAATCTTATTATCCTGATCGATTAAATTACAATCGCTTATAACTAATTGGTGATTTTTAAGCTTTCTCAGGACTGTTTGTACTTTATCGGCATACCAAATATCATCCTGATCTGCCAAAAAAATAGATTCTCCTTTTGCGTATTTTAAGGCGTTTTCAAGATTATAAATGGGACTTTTGAATGTTTGATTCTCTATGAGCTTTATTCGTTTATCCTTGTATGCTTTTATTATTTCAACGGTTCTATCCGTAGAGGAATCATCAGAAATAACAATTTCATCATCTTCTGCTAATTGAATCAGAATAGAATCGAGTTGTTGTTTGATGAATTTTTCACCATTATAAGTAGGAATGCAGACTGAAATCATACAGAATCTTTGTTTACCATTGAGACACAAAAGCACGAAGTTTTGCTTAACCAGCAATTAATACATTGCTTATTGTTGTTATTTACTCTTTAGGTCACTTTTGTGATTTTCTTTGTGATTTCCTTTGTGTATCCTTTGTGGTAAAAAAATTTAAACACAAAGGCGCACTAAGTAAATCACCAAGTTACACAAAGAAAAAATGAATATTTATTTTAATACTTTACGTCTTAATGATAAATTTCTTCAAAAGGTATTACAGATCATTTTCCTTAAAACAAGCAATTTTCTATAAGGATATCTTATTTTTTGAAAACAAGATCCCTATTTTATAGTACATCATTTTTAAACCCGAATATTTTTTGTCTAAAGCCTTTAGCATTTTATAGGCATCCCGATTTTGCTTTATTGTTTTTGAAAACCCAAAGACTCGCTTTAGAAAGTAAAGGAATCCAACTTTATCGGCTCCAATTTTATTTAAATCATGCTGACGATACAGGATACTTGGTTGTTCAATATAGCCTATAATACCGGCTTCTGCAACTTTTAAAGCGGCCCACCAATCATGCATGATGGCTTCATCAGGAATTGGTAAGATTAAGGACTTCGCTTTTTTATTGATCATCACTGTGCAACCCACCACCGGATTATTGATCGCTAATTTATAGACCGAATGAATATTGTCAGGATTAATTTTTGAATACTTCCAAAAAGATTTGTTTATTGGCTTTAAATCCTGATCTGTAATAATAAGATCTGTAAAAACCAATGCAGCTTTGTTTGGATCATTGTTTTCAAGTTCTTTTATCTTGTTTAATGAATCCTCAATCTTATGACTTAACCAATAGTCATCATGATCACAAAACATAATATAATCTGCGGTACTTTGCTCCAGAAGCTTTTCATAACTTTTCTTGGGACCTAGCTGAATCTTGTTATTTTCAATGAGTTGAAATTTTTCCGGATTTATTTTCTTTTGTTTATTTAAGATGACTAAAGTACTATCCGAAGATCCATCGTCTCTGATTATTAATCTCCAGTTTTTGTAAGACTGTGAGTATAACGATTCCAATAGCTCTTCTATATAAGCTTCACTGTTGTATGTGGAAAGCAAAATATCAATAATCATTATATTTTGATTGGATTTATAATTCTACTTAAGCTAAAAAAAACCTATATCAAATGACTAATTTGAAATTTTTCCCATTCTCTTTTATATAGTAAAACAGAAATGGAATACTTAGGAGAAAGTATGATATGTCTGCTCCATTATCAAACAAAACCTCATTGAATCCAAGGCTTATAGCATGATATATAAAATAGATTGCTATAGAAGCAAATAAACTAATACCACTGTAAAAATATTTATCCAAATCATTTTGCACCAAAAATGAAAGAACGATGCTGGTTAATATAAAAACAAAAATGTAACCGCTAGGAATTAAAAAGGAAGACTGTATTATAAAGGGGTTCAATATAAAAAAATCCTCTTTAAAAAAAATTATAAATGGGAAGAAAGTAAATAAAAAAGCGAATGTGGAAACAAGCCCATAGATGAATAATGTTTTAAACTTTATTTCCCCCCTTTTCATGGCAGAAAAGAAAAAAACAATGTATGCTAAAACAAAAACATTTCTTGTTGACAATAACAAACCGGTCAAGATAGCTGATAAAAAAAATCTCATATCATATTTATCTCTTTTTATTGATAAAAAAAGTCTTAAACCTAGCAGAAAAAATAAAGAATATGAAAATATATTACTTCTAGTTGCTATTTCCCAATAGACATAAAGAGATGTTGCTAAAAGGAAAACTACTATCCCATTTTTTGAACCGCCTCTATATTCTTTATAAAGTATGAATACAAATAAAATATAGCCTATCGAACTCAAAACGCTCAATTCGCCCATTTCGTAGAATGGTAAAGCTATAGCAAAATAAACGGGCATTGGTCCGGGGTAATTGCCGAGATGGGATATAGCATAATAAGGATAATTGCCTTTGAACAACTCTATTAAAAAAGAACTAATTACGCTCCACCGATCAACATTTATAGACTCTAATTTTATATAATAATGGCTAATAACAACCAGACCTATTATAAAAAGAGAAAAGAGAATTGAAAAATAATTTACAATCTTTCTCCCAAACAGGTTTTTATTAAAATAAACAATTGCTGCAATCTGAACTCCTAATACAAAAAAGCCTAAATATACTCCGCCATCCAAAAATCGGGACAAGTATTTAACTGTGAACATTAGGTTTATAACAAGTATAAGAGCGTATGCTGTAATCTGTTTAAAATTTTTCATCTTCCAAAAATCAATCATTTTATTACAATTTTAATATGAATTGAAGATGGCTTATAAAATCAGCTTCCATTCTTAATGCTTAACAAACAATTTTACTGATCCTGCTTTTTTATCAATCCTACAGGTCTTTTCATTCTTTAAAAAAACACTTGAAAAAACATAGACCAAAACAATCATACCTGTTGAACTTAAAAGTAATGGGTTAGTTCCGGCTATAAATAAAAAGGCGAAATAAGCAATAAAAAGATGACTAATCTTTCTTGATTTGATTTCATAATAAAAAGGGATTATCAAAACAAGTACAAATACAATGGTTATTGGTAATCCCCAAACTCTTACCAGCTCAAAGTAACTAAGTTCAGTTATAACGGTCATTCTATTTATTCCGAAAGAATAAAAATGGCTTCCCAGTCCTTGACCAAAAATAAAACTCCAAATATTATCTGAAAAATATACAATATAAGATTTCAAATGGCCTAATTTCACCATATTGGAAGCCTCTTGGGAGTTCAGTAGCACATTTCCAATTATTGTCAGGCCATACAATCCTATTAAAATGTAAAAGCCTGAAAGAATTAAAAATAGCCTTCTTGATCTTAAATAAATAAAGTAGGTAGAATAAAAAACAATGATTAATATAAGCGACAAAATATTAGCTCTTGTCCCCGATAAGAACAGAGTAATAACAATGGTAATAAGAATGAAAAGATCCAAAATAAGGCGATTTAAATCTCGCTTTATCAAAATTTTGTACAAATAATAGGAAAGAGGAAAGACCAACAAAGGAGATGTTTTATAAAACATCATCAATATTGTATAATCTCCATATTTTCTCATGGCATACATCGCAACATCCTTATCGATAACTAAATATTGATATAAATTACCAAACGCTTTGGGATTAAAAATCAAAACAACATAAGCTCCCAAAGTAATCAAGACAATTGATAATAAAGAATAGTTAAATATCTTTGTTAATTCAAAACCTTCATTTACAATAATCAAGACCAGTATAAAAAAAAAGAAAGAATTGAAATAGATCAACATTCCAATATCCATATTATGCAAGTAATTATTTAGAAGTCCTACTGATAAGCCATAAAAGGGCATATAAAAAGAGATAAAAATCACCACTATGACTAATAATTTTGGAACAATCATCTTTTCATAAGAAATTTTAGGAATCCAAAGAAGAAAGAGCATAATGAATAAGACATATTTTAGCCCAAAAATCAAATTGGATGAATCAATGATAACATCAACAAATAGCATAGCAATTAAAACCAACAGCAAAGCTGAATGATTCTTTTTATACCAAAAAAGGAGATTGACTTTCATTTAAAAAGTTTGTGTATAAACCGAATAGGTTTTAATAAAAATACACCTAATCTATATTCTTTAGATTTGGTAATTAACTGATATTCAAATGACTTTAATGGATCAAAAAAATGCTTCGCGTAAAGTTCTTTATGATTTACATACAACTGATATCTTAAACGTTTAAACCCTTCAGGGGAGACAGTGCTATTTCTGGATCCTTTTTTAACCCGATAAAAAATTTCTGCTATATCTATCTTTTGAATATCACCTCCACGCTCCAAAATAGAAAGCCAAAAGTCCCAATCTTCAAAGGTCTCTTTCATGTTAGGATTATAACCATTCGTTTTATCAAAGTCTTCTCTTCTGAAAACGGAGGCGCATTCGATTATGTTTTCACAAAGCAATTTCTCCATAGAGAAAGGCTCAAACTTAATACGAGCTTTCTTAGCACCAAATAGCTGAAGATCACAATTTACAATTTTTACATTGGCTTTTTCTTCTAATATTTCAATCGCTTCTCGAATAAAAACTTTCCCTACTTTATTATCGGCATCTAAAGGCAAAATATACTTCCCCTTTGAATGGTGAATTGCTTGGTTCCTTGCTTTGGATGGACCTTGATTTGATGTTTGTAAAACTTTTATTTTAGGATTATTTAAGGCTGCTATTATTTCATTTGTATGATCATCTGTACTACCGTCATTGATAACAATTATTTCATAATTCTTGTATTCTTGTTCATGGATACTGTTCAGGCATTCATGGATATATTTGCCATCATTATAGCAAGGGACAATGATTGAAATGAGCGGGCTGTTATTCATAATAAAATTGGATTCTTTTGGAATATTGGAGTTATGGAGTTCCGAGGCGGTGCTTCGTGGATGCTTGAGCGAATCTCGGCATATTAGAGTGTTGGAGTAATGTACTAATCAGATCACTTTTCAATTACTAAAAAGCCATCCGGCTTATTCTGAACGAATTATTATGCCTTTACGAATTACTCCTGAAGTTTAATTCTTTTAAAACCATCATATTCGTCTTTCTTCGTTCTAAATCAAAAAACCATCCCCATTTATTAAAATATCGAATGCCATTGAGAATCAATACGAAAAGCATTTTCATGTTCTTTTGCGATTCTTTTGCATGTTTATGTAGGATAGAAACTTTGGGATAATAAAGAGTTTTGTATTTTTTATGAATCCTTCTGCTTAAATCAATATCTTCCGTATGGACAAAAAATCTTTCGTCGAATAAACCTGTTTCTTTTAGAGCTTGTGTTCTGAGAAACATAAAGCATCCCGACAAATAAGGGACATTCATTGTTTGATTATAGTCTGCAAATTCCAATTGAAACTTTGCCCGTCTTTTTGAGCAACAGAAAGAAGGGACAAAACCCCGGACAAACAGATCAAAAGGAGTAGGAAGCAATTTTGCCATATATTGCATTTCACCGTTGAAATTACTTATTTTAGGCATCAGTTGTCCCACATCCGAATGGGTTTTCATATAGCTAATTATTTCCCCTATCACTTCCGGCTCAAAAGAAATATCTGAATTTAACACCAAATGAAATTCGTATTGATCAATTATTTCTCTAATAGCGATATTATGACCGCTACCATAACCAATATTTTGATCGTTAAAAACATACTTCACTTTTTCATCCGCAATGCAATCTTTGAGTCGATTATCAGGCGAATTATCAACTAAAATAAGGGCGGAAATTACCTTCGAATTAAACAGACAATCAACGACATGTTTTAATTCCGAAGCCTGAGTTTTATATAATACGATGCTTGCGCTTATTCCCATAGAATTTTTTTGCTTGAGGTTGGTTTCTGGTTTAGCTTCGCCAATTTGCGCTACGCGCGTCATTTGTTGTCAATTCTTTAAATCTCCCTTTCACTCTTTCACTCTTTCACTCTTTCACCGCTGTGCTGCATCCCTTTTTCTTAAAAAACAAGCAAGCGGCTCTTTTATCTTTGGATACTTTTAAACCTAAGGCTACATTTCACCTCACCCTAGGCTATCAGATTGACGCGCCTCCAGCGCTTTTAAACTTTTAACGCTCTAAACTAATACCTAATCAATAACTGAAACCGTTTAAAACCGATAAATAATACTCAATTGTCCGTGATAATTATAGGTATCTACTCCCGGAGTCCAATATTCAACTGTAGGAAAATCATATTCCCATTCATAATTTATGGATACAACAGCCTTCAGTTCCAGCATAAACAAGAAATTTTTATAATCCCAGTTACCCACAAGAGCGCCACTCATATCCACCCAATGTGATCTGACATCTTT
>JAGGUP010000097.1 GCA_021158405.1 Bacteroidales bacterium | reverse complement strand
TGCTTCCAAAGGAAAAGTAGCGAATTATATCCCTGAATTATCCAAGGTAAATCCAGATCAGTTTGGTGTTTTTCTTCAAGCTAAAAACGACCAACATTTTGAATTGGGCGATAGTCAAGAGCTTTTTTCCATTCAAAGCATCTCAAAAGTATTTACGCTTTCCATGGCTTTTTCGCTTTTGGGCGAAAATATTTGGAAACGAATTGGTGTTGAGCCTTCAGGAAGTCCCTTCAATTCAATAGTACAGTTAGAATATGAAAACGGTATTCCTCGCAATCCATTTATCAATGCGGGGGCTTTGGTAATTGCAGATATTTTACTTTCATATTTGGATAATCCCAAGGCGGAACTGCTTCATTTTGTACAAGAATTAGCACAAGATAAAAGCATAACTTTCGACCCAAAAATAGCTCAGTCTGAAAAAGAAACTGGTCATCACAACGCTTCATTAGTGCATATGTTAAAAGCACATCGCAACATAAATAATCCCTGCGAAGATGTGCTCGATTTTTATTATTATCAATGCTCCATAGCAATGAATTGCAAACAATTAGCACAAGCTTTTTCTCCTTATGCTTCATTAATTGAGCCTTTTCATTTTTCATCCATAACATTAAGCAAAAGTCAAGTGAAAAGGATCAATGCCATTATGCTCTCCTGTGGTTTTTATGATGAATCGGGGGAATTTGCTTTTAAGGTTGGCTTACCCGGAAAAAGTGGAGTGGGTGGTGGCATTATTGCTTTTCATCCCGACAAATACACGATTGCTGTCTGGAGTCCAAAACTCAATAAAAAAGGGAATTCAGCACGTGGAATGAAAGCTTTAGAGCTTTTTACTACTTTAAGTGGACAATCTATATTCTAAAAATTTATATAATCGAGCGGATTTACCGGAGATCCATTCGCCCAAAGTTCAAAATGTAAATGTGGACCACTACTTTGTTCGCCTGAATCACCAATAATGGATATTGGATCACCGGATTTAACAATATCCCCTTGTCTTTTTAAAAGTGCAGAATTATGTTTATATACCGAAATAAAATTATTAGGGTGCTGAATTGCAATCACATACCCTGTATTAACAGTCCAATCTGAAAAAATAACGATACCATCATAAATAGCTTTTACAGCATCATTTCTTTCAGAAACTAAATCAACTCCATAATGCTTAGTTGCACTATTAAAATGATTTGTAATAATTCCGTTGATAGGTTTAAAAAACACCATAGGACCAGTGTTTGCAATATCTCTTTCATATTCAGCCGACTGCGCATCGTAAAAATAAAGATTATAAGCAGTCTGACTTTCAACTTCCTGCCTTAAAATAGAATCTTCCAAAGAAATAGTATTCTCAATACCGCTATAATCTATAGGCTCCTGCTGAGCCAAATCATTTTCATCATCTAAATCTTCACCACGAAGTATTCTTTGCAAATTAGTCAAATATTGATTCTGAATAGTAGAGATATTCTCTAATGAATCTAGACTAAGCTCCATTTCATATACCTGCGAAGCAAGAGAAGGATCGGTGTAGCCCGGAATATATTCACGCAAAGAAGTAAATGCCAATAAATAAATCATTACAGCCATCCAAAAAAGAGAAAACGCACTAAGTATACCTATCACATTCAACTGCGATAAACGTAAGCTAACTTTTTGTTCAAAATTATCCTCGTTCATCAACACCAAACGGTACTTATACCTTAATTTCTTTAAATGTTTCTTATCTTTTTGCTTTTTCATCCTCTAGCGAGCAAAGATATAGATTTCCTTATTTTATGGGGCGCTTTTTATCTTAAGACATCAGAAATTATTCATTTAATCCTAAACTTTCTTTCATTTAGCATATTAAATCAGATTTTTCAGAAAAATTAAAATATTTTTGCAAGATTACAGTTTAGAGATAGTGACTTTGAAACATTCGCAATTAATCAGTAAAATTATATCCATTTCTTTTCGAAATTGGACATTGCTTGTATTTGCCTTACTAGTTCTTTCTTCATGCTCTACAAAGAAGAACACATTTACAAGACGTGCATACCATAATCTTACTGCTCATTACAATGGTTGGTGGAATGGAAACGAAAGCTTAAAAGATGGATTTATTAAATTAGAAAAGTCTCTTTCAGACGATTATACCAAGAATCTGTATGTTTTCAATTATGGGAATAAAACACAAGTAGCTCCTCTCCTCTCTGATATGGATAGAGCGATTGAAAAAGGGTCGCTTACCGCATTAAGACACAGTATGTGGTTTAAAAATAGGGAGCATTGCAATTGGATAGACGATAGTTATCTGCTGATTGGAAAGGCAAATTTCCTAAAACAAGAATATACAAGTGCTCGACAAAGCTTTAACTTTGTAATCAGTCGTTACTACTACAATAAAACGAAAGCTGATGCGCAATTATGGCTTGCTAAAACGTTTATCGAATCAGGAAATTTTCAAAAAGCAGAAACATTATTAGATGAGCTCAGCTTGCTTTTAGTTGAAGAACAAACGCCTTTTGTTCAAAAGAATCTGGATTTGGTTTATGCCGATTTATTCTTGAAAAGCAAGCAAGCCGAAAAAGCAAAGCCTTATTTGGAAAGTGCTTTGGGTTTACCCATCAACAGAAAAACAATGGCTCGCGTGTCCTATATTTTGGCTCAACTGTATCAAAAAGAAGAACAGCCCGGCATTGCATCTTCCTACTATCAGAAAGTAATAAAATTAAATACAGATTACCGAATGGCTTTTAATGCCAAAATTAATTTGGCTTTTTTATATACTCATAATTCGAAAGATGGCTTGGACTTGCGTAAGCATTTGGTCAAGATGCTAAAGGACAGTAAAAACAAAAATTATCTTGATCAAATTTATTACGCCATAGCAGATATAGATTTAAAAGACAAGGACAGTTTAAGTGCTATTCGAAATTTGCGAAATGCCGTAAAAAGTAGCACTGAAAATAAAACGCAAAAAGCGATGGCTTCCTTAAAAGTTGCGGATCTATTGTTTAATCTCGAACATTATTTACTCGCCAATAATTATTACGATACGACACTTCAGCAATTGCCTTCGAACTACGATAATTACGATCAAATTTCTAAAGAAACAGTGATTTTTAAAAAATTATCCAAGCAGCTTAGTATTGTTCAACAACAAGACAGTCTTTTAGCTCTTGGACAACTTCCTGAAAAAATATTAAATGATTTGGCGGATAGCCTAATAAATATAGTTAGAGAATCTGAAGATCAGCAGCGCGATGAAGAATTTGCCAAACAGCAAAGCATTGCAATGGGAAACCAAATGAGAAATACTCTCGGTGGAGCTGGCATGCAAAGAGGAAGCGGACAGTGGTATTTTTATAACCCTCAAGCAAAAAGCATGGGCTATACCCAATTTATTGCGAAATGGGGAAACAGAGCTCTGGTTGATAATTGGAGGTTAAGCAATAAGCAGGCTGCGAATACTAATGATTTTGAAACTACTGAAGATGAAAGTCAAAACGAAAATATAAAAGACAGTTTAAGTAATGGTTCAAAAACAGACCCCCGTTCTCGAAACTATTATTTGAAAAATATTCCGAGAACAGAAACTCAAATTGAAAATGCCAAATTACAAATTGCTGATGCACTGTACCAAACCGCATTCATTTATATGGAGGACTTAAAACAAGATGAAAAAGCGCTAATCGTTTTTGAGGATTTTGCTAATCGAATGAAGGATCATCCGAAACAATTACAGGTCTATTTTCAATTGTATATGCTTTATGATGAAAATACACAGGCTGAACAAAAAAATAAATATAAGAATCTTATTATCAGCCAATTTCCTGATACAGATTATGCTAAATTAGTTCAAGATCCGACATACTATTTTGAGATGGAGAAAAAACAAAACTATTTCTCCGATCAGTACAAACGCACTTATCAAGCCTTTGAAAAAGGGCAATATTTACTTTCCTTATATTATGCAAATCAAGCTTTAGACAAAACGAATAACCATCCATTAAAAGCAAATTTCTTGTATATAAAAGCGATTTCTTTGGCTCAAACAAGCGTAATGGATTCGTTATATACTAGCTTGGAAAGTTTAGTAAAACAATATCCAAATGCTGCCATTGCTTTACAAGCAAAAAATATTTTATCCCAACGCGGAAAAACAATTGAAAATTTGGAAACTCGTGCAAATGAAAACGATACTATTTCAAATGAATTATTAAATGAAGCACTTGCATTTTATATATCCAAGCCAAATGATAAACATTTTGTTTTGGTTTTCCTTGATGCAGAAAAAATCAATGTAAATGCAATTCAAGTACGAATACAAGACTTTAATAAAAAGCAAGCGCCAAACTTAAGCCTTACCACCTACCCGTTTAAGGATCAAAAACAGGTGATTAGTATTGGAGATTTTAAAACGCAACAAGAGGCCATGCGCTATTTCAAAGCCTTTGCTTCTGACAGTTATGTTTTTCCAAACCTTCTTAGGAATGATTCAAAAACTTTTGTAATTTCGGCTGAAAATTATTCACGCTTTAATAACGACCAAAACATTGAAAAATACTTATTGTTCTTCAATGAAAAATATATGCACTAATGTTAAGAACTATTAAAGAAAAAAAAATGGCAAAAAACGGGGAATTTGATACAAATACCATTACAACTATCAGTATAGGTACTGTATTAAAAGGGGATATTTCTACAGAAGGAGATTTTAGAATCGTTGGGAAACTAATTGGAAGCATTCGTTCAACAGGAAAAGTGGTTGTCGGACAAAATGGAATTATTGAAGGAGATATTTTTTGTCAAAACGCAGATCTTTCCGGAACAATAACAGGCAATATAATCGTTGAAAACCTTCTGCTTTTAAAAGCCTCAGTCAATATGAATGGGAGCATCAAAACCAAAAAATTGTCAATTGAATCAGGAGCTACATTTAATGGAAGTTGTGATATGAGCCATTCGGACGCAAAAACATCTAATGAAAAAAAACAAGACCAAAAAGAATCTTAATGCTTATGTAAAATATTCCGGGCTTGCCATGCAAATGGGGCTGATTATTGGTGTAGGGATGTTTGGCGGATTTCAATTAGATAAATTGATAAAATGGGAATTTCCGATATTTACATTGGTATTATCACTCGGTGCTGTTGCTATGGCAATTTATATTGCTATTAGAGATTTTATAAAAAAATAAACTTCGCTATGGATTCTACACTTCATCAATTCAGCAAAAAGATAATACTCATTTCACTCCTAATTGCCCTCCTTACTTTTGGTTTAAACTATATCATCTCAACAAATCTAATCAGTTCTTCCTGGCCTATCCTTATCTTATTTTTTCTTTCTATCTCTTTGTTAGTACACCGGTTTTTACTCAAAAAATCAAGCGAAAATCATGGGAAATTTATCAATGCTTTCTTACTGACTACCACAATAAAACTGCTCCTTTTCTTAGCTGTAATTTTAATTTATGTGCTTTTGAATCGGGATGATGCCATTGGTTTTATTCTAACATTTTTCGCCTATTATTTGATTTATACTTCTTTCGAAATTTTTTCCATTTTAAAAATCTTACGTCGAACGCAAAAGTAGTTCTCACACAAAATAGGTTTAAGTCAAAAATTAAGACAATACTTTAGTCTGACAGAATCATATCAATGCTTTTTATATCTTTGAAGTATATAAAAAATTAATTTCTCATGATATATATCACAAGACGCGAACGCTTTACAGCTGCCCATCGTTTGTTTAAAGAAGAGTATTCTGATGAAAAAAACATGGACGTATTCGGAAAATGCTCCAATCCTAACTGGCATGGGCACAATTACGAGCTATTTGTAACTATAAAAGGAGAAATTGATCCTGAAACGGGATTTTTAATTAATCTCGTCGATTTAAAAAATATTATTCGAGAAAAAATTATCACTAAAGTTGACCATAAAAACCTTAATATAGAAGTAGATTTTTTAAAAAATAAATTTACAAGTACCGAAGTAATTGCCATTGCTATTTGGGAAGAATTAGAAAATAATATTAAACAAATGGGAGCTAGTCTTCACTGTGTTAAAATATCCGAAACCGAAAATAATTCAGTTGAATATTATGGTGAATAATTAATCCCCTACATTAAAACAAAAAAAACATATAAAATGTACGATTACGAAAGAATAGATCAGTGGAATCCTGAAAAACTTGATAAACTAAGTCATCACTACCTTGAAATTTTAAAGCTTTTAGGTGAAGACCCTACTCGAGAAGGTTTGATAGAAACACCTCTTCGTGTTGGAAAAGCAATGCAGTTTCTAACACAAGGTTATGATATGGATCCAAAAGAAATATTACGTTCCGCAATGTTTAAAGAAGATTATCGCGAAATGGTAATTGTTAAAGACATTGAAGTATATTCTATGTGTGAGCATCATATGATTCCTTTTATTGGCAGAGCTCATGTAGCTTATATCCCCAATGGTTATATTACCGGACTTAGTAAAATTGCACGTGTGGTAGAAGCATATGCTCGTCGACTTCAGGTTCAGGAACGATTAACAACACAAATAAAAGATGCCATTCAAGATACATTAAATCCGCTGGGTGTAGCGGTAGTAATTGAAGCTAAACATTTATGTATGGCCATGCGCGGAGTACAAAAGCAAAACTCAGTTACGACAACCTCTGATTTTACAGGCGCTTTTAGAAAAAAAGAAACAAGAGAAGAATTTATCCATTTAATAAGTTCTAATTTACACGGCTGACAAAAGGTCAAATAGTGTTAATTTTTACAAATTTGGTACAATATTTTATATTCTTGCATTTTAGAACTAAAAATAATTTTTAAAATGAACATGCCTCAAAATCAATTTGAACAGACTTTTTCGACGAATACGCAAGCTCAAAGTCTGGCTAAAACTTTTATGACAAGCGTTTTTAGTTGGATGTTTTTAGCTTTGGGAATAACGGCAATAACCACTTACCTTTTTGCTTCAAGTCCCAGTTTAATTTCAATATTGTATACCGACACCGGATTATCAATTCTTGGATGGGTAATTATGCTGGCACCTTTTGGATTGGTTATGCTCATCTCTTTTAAATTTCAACAAATGAGCCTTGCTAAACTGAGCCTTATGTTTCTGATTTATTCAGTATTAATGGGAATGAGCCTGAGTTTCATTCTTCTAGTTTACACACAGTCCAGTGTACTTTCTACTTTTATTGTTACTTCCGGCACTTTTGGATTAATGGCTTTGGTGGGTTATACAACAAATACGGATTTAACTAAATTTGGCTCCATCTTGTTTATGGCTCTTATTGGAATTATTCTGGCTAGTGTGGTTAACTTCTTTATGCATAGTGGCACCTTGGAATACATTATTAGTATTGCTGGTGTGTTAATATTTACAGGACTAACAGCTTATGATGTTCAAAAATTAAAACGGATTGGAATGTCTACTGGAGAATATGCAGGACAAGCTAAAGACAAACTCGCTATTATGGGAGCTTTAACGCTCTACCTCGATTTTATTAATTTGTTCTTATTCCTACTTCGTTTTTTAGGTGTTAGAAAATAGACGAACAATATTAACATAGATTTATGAAAGCATTTGTATTTCCGGGCCAAGGTGCTCAATATGTAGGAATGGGGAAAGACTTATACGATAATTCCCAAAAAGCCAAAGATCTATTTGAAAAAGCAAATGAAATTTTGGGTTTTAGGATTACCGATTTAATGTTTTACGGCACTGATGAAGATCTAAAGCAAACCAAAGTAACTCAACCTGCTATCTTTTTACATTCAGTAATTTTAGCCGAAGTAATGGCTGATGATTTTAAACCCGATATGGTTGCTGGCCATTCTCTCGGCGAATTCTCTGCTTTAGTGGCCAACAAAACCTTAGCCTTTGAAGATGGCTTAAAACTGGTTTCTCAACGCGCTATGGCAATGCAAGAAGCTTGCGAAGCCGAACCTTCAACTATGGCTGCCATTATTGGTATGGAAGATGAAAAAGTAATAGAAATATGTAAAGAGATAAATGAAATAGTTGTACCGGCTAATTTCAACTGTCCCGGTCAGCTAGTTATAAGCGGTTCTTTTAAAGGGATTGAAATAGCTTGTGAAAAATTACTCGAAGCTGGAGCAAAAAGAGCTATTTCTTTGAATGTAGGTGGTGCTTTTCACAGTCCTTTAATGGAACCTGCAAGAGTGAAATTAGCAGCAGCAATTGAAAATACAAGCTTTCGGAAAGGAATTTGTCCTATTTATCAAAATGTTAGTGGAGAGTCAGTTACAGATATTACAGCTATTAAAAATAATCTGGTTATGCAATTAACGGCTCCAGTTAAATGGACTCAAATTATGACCAATATGATATCGGATGGAATTACAGAATTAACTGAAGTTGGACCAGGAAACATATTGCAAGGATTATTAAAAAAGATTGATAGAAAAATTCCTTCAAAAAGTGCTCACTTTAAATTTTAATCGCCGAACATAACTTTCGAATTATTGTTCCTTAAGATCATTTACAATTTGTTTGGCTTTATCTTTAAAATAGCTTTCTGTTTGAGAAATTTGACCGAATAAATTGATAGCTTCATCTTTTCTCTCAAGTTTTACTAAACACAAACCTTTATACCACTGTGCTTGGTCGTAAAATAAGTTAAGATAATCTTCAATGACATAATCAAACTTAAAAACAGCAATTTCATGGTTGTTTAATTCCATATTAGCAACTCCGGCATAGTAGTTGGCGGTAAGACTATTGGGCAACTTATTAAACTCCGCAAGTGCTGCATTGAAATCCTTTTGTTCGAGAAGTTCCATCCCATGATGCAATACATCAACGTTAAAATTTGCTCTGCTTCTTGTATTAACAAATACCTCATCTTCCTGATAGTAGGTTTCATAAAGTTTTTCGCTCCATCTTTTTTGGCTCATTTGATTAAGCGTAAAAGTTCCTATCATTACCAATATGGCAGCAGCAGCGGCCACCGAATACCAATTTCTTTTTATCAATTGTATCATTTTTGTTTTCTTTTTGGATAAGTACATTTCCTGATAAATTTTATCTAATTTACCTCGGAGATCCATCGTCTTTTTATCACCAAGACTAGAAACCATTTGGCTAAGAATTTCATATTCCTTTCGAAAATTTTTATCCGATGAAAGTAAATGATTGAAGCGCAATAGTTCTTCCTCATTTAATTCATCAGAAATCTTAGCGTACATTAATTTTTCATGCTCTATATTCATATTAACTCCTTAAATATACTGTCCTTTCTAATTCTTTCTATCAAAGTACTTAAACAATTCGATTTGCGTTTACGAACATAATTCGCACTTTTCAAATCTAATTTTAAAGCGATATCCTCAGCGCTGTGATCAGTCATAAAAAGCCGTAATATTGATTGACAACCTACCGTTAACTGTTTAAAATGAGCCATAAATAATTGATTTCGCAAGGCTCTTGTTGTAAGCAATTCTATTTCATCTACATGCTTATCAAAACTTATTTCATCGTTTAAATTATACGCAAAACCCAATGGATTCTTTTTACTGACTTTTCTATAATTTAGCCAGGTATTTTTCATCACTGCATAGAAAAAAGTAAAGAAAGAACTTGTAATCTTGAATTTATTATTTTGTAATTTATTATAAATAACAATAATTACTTCTTGAAAAATATCTCGCGCTTGATCTTCATTTCCAGAGGTTTTTAAAACCATACTTCTAACAATTCCATAATAATTTTTATATAAAAAATTTAGAATTTTATCGTCTCCTTGTCTTAAACCCTCTATCAGTTCTTCGTCGTTATATCTTTTCTTTTCCACTTTATTAATGGTTAATTTTCTAAAAACGTTACCCAAAAAAATCGCTTTTTTAATGATTATTTTTTATGTCGCTAAATATCTGATAGTTAAAACCATCGTTTTTGCTTATTTTATATAAAAATCGACAAAAACAGGAAGGTGATCACTAAAACCATTATGATATTTCATTCCTAAAAAGGTACGAAATGGCATTCTTCCTAAAAATTTTGAATCTTCTTGCAATAAAAAATCCGCATTAAAAATTTGAGCTTCTCCAGCTACAAATATACTTTTATCTTCTAAAAGTAAGGCCGGCGAAACCATAATTTGATCCAAAATTCCCCATTCCCCTTGAAATTTATTGGTTCCAATAGAAAAATCATTTTCCGGCATAAGGTTGAACAAACGATTTATGTTACTGTTTTTCCCTGCATTTAATACATCTTTTATACTCGAGTTGAAAGGATAATCATTAAAATCTCCCATCACAACAATGGCTGCGTCCTTATTCATTTCGAATAATGAATCTATGTATTTCGCAAGCTGTTGTGCCACATAAATTCTTCTCGGTTCTGAATTAAGTTCACCACCATATCTTGAAGGCCAATGATTTACAAAAATATGCAATGTGTCCCTGCCTAAAACGAGTGCTTTAACATATAAAATATCTCTTGTTTTTACTTCGGGAGCAAATGGAAAATCAATAGAAATTGTCTGATGATTGAGAACTTGAATTATTTTTGGATTAAAAAGCAAAGCAACATCAATTCCCCTCAAATCGGGAGATTCTTCGTGGACTATCCTATAATCGAATTTGGCGAAAGGCGTTTCATAGACCAATTGATTCAGTACAAATCGATTTTCTATTTCAGAAAGCCCTATCAAAGCAGGAGGTTCCCACTCTCCGACAGCCATAATTGTTTTATAAATATTATTTCTTTTCTTAAGAAAACGAGCATAGTTCCAGCTTCTGATTCCTTTAGGAAGAAACTCATTATCATTCTTAAGTGTATCATCAAAAGAGTCGAAATAATTTTCAACATTATAAAACATCAGTCGAAAAACAACTGGTTTTTCCTTTTCAAGGGTAGGATTTTGAGTAAAAATAAAAAGTGGAATTATAAAAAATACAAAAAGTAAAACTTTTGACTTTTTATCAGAAATAATAAAACACTTACCCATCAGTATCCATTGGGTCATGGGAAAATATATTTAGTGTAAAATAGCCAACAGGAGATCCAAATCGCGGTAAGACAAATGAAAAGTTTCGCCAATTTCCTTATCCGTGATTACCCCATTATAAAGGTAAACGCCCGAACGGAAACCCGTATCACTCCTCAACACCTGATCCACTCCTCCTGATTCTGCTATTTGCAAAATAACGGGCATAAAGAAATTAGACAAAGCCTGACTGGCAGTTCGTGGAACCCCTGAAGCAATATTAGGAACGCAATAATGTGTCACTCCAAACTCTTGATAAACAGGCTTATTATGTGTAGTTAAACGTGATGTTTCAAACAATCCTCCTTCATCAATACTTACATCAATAATAACGGCTCCCTTTTTCATTTTCTGAACCATATAAGCCGGAACTAGAAAAGACGGAGTCCCTTTTCTTTTGCGCATAGCTCCTAAAACTACATCCGCCGTAGTTAACGCCTCTTCCAGATTTTTTGGTTGCAAGACAGATGTAAATATTTTACTTTTAATATTATTTTGCAATCGGCGTAATCGATAAACGGAATTATCAAATACTTTTACGCTTGCGCCCATTCCTATAGCAGATTGAGCCGCATTTTCACCGACCGTTCCAGCACCAATAATGACAACTTCTGTGGGTTTTAAGCCAGGAATACCACCCAACATACTCCCATTTCCATATTTGTGATGAGCAAGGTATTTTGCCGCAATATGTAAAGATGTATTTCCAACAATTTCCCCCATAGAACGAATAATGGGATAGGATCCTGTCTTGTCTTTTATTTTCTCAAATGCAAAAGCGGTTATCTTTTTTTCAGCTAATTGCGCAAAATAAGCTTTATCGCGTGACATCAATTGTAATGTGGTTAACAAAGCCTGATTCTTTCCCAAAGCACTGATTTCCTCATGGCTCAATGCGGAAACTTTTAAAATAACACTCGCTTTTAATAGCTCTTCTTTTGTTTCAACTATAAAGGCACCAACTTCACTATAATGAATATCTTCGTATTGCGAGGCTAAACCAGCCCCCTTCTCTACAAGAATTTTATGCCCATTCTGAACCAATAATCCAACAGCTTCCGGACTTAAACAAACTCTGCGTTCAGCCTCATCATTTTCTTTTAATAGAGCAATGGTTAAACTTGCTTTTTTTGGTGAAAAAGCCAATCTTTCTTCTTTTGGAATCAATTGTGTTGAAAGAGGTACGTTTGAGATATTTTTTTCGTTAGCAACCATATTCAAATACGTTTTCGCAGAGATTACACCTCCCAATAAATTGTTCGTAAACCCGTGTTATCCTCTGCTTTAATGTACACGTATACGCATTTTTCCGGCAAAAGGTTCTTGATTTTTTCCGGCCATTCTATTAGGCACAAAGAGCCACTTTCGATGTATTCTTGAAATCCAATATGTATCGCTTCTTGCATCGAATTCAAACGGTAAAAATCAAAATGAAAAATAGGATCTTTTTCTGGATTTTCATATTCATTCACGATAGCAAATGTTGGAGAATTAACTACATTCTCAACCCCAAGTGCCGCGCAAATCGCTTTTATAAAAGTGGTTTTCCCAGCGCCCATCGATCCGAAAAAAGCAAATACATTTGCTTTCTCCATGTCTTCTATCAATGCTTTAGCAACATTTTCTAGTTCATCTACCGAATAGATTGTAAAAGATTTTTTCATCCCCTTAATATTTATTTTCAACAGACTTATTAATTCATTGTTTGCAAATTAATAAACCCTCACATTTGTAATTTAACGAATATATTTTCTGCAAAAATACTTGAAATTACGTTTATCTCGCCTTTAAAAACACAAAGGGAATCAGCATTTCCTCTAATGAAATTCCACCATGCTGAAATGAGTTTTTATAGTGTGCTGCATAATGATTGTAATTATTCTTATAGGCAAAAAAATCTGTTTGACGAGCAAAAATAAAACTGGAGCTTATTTCCTGTTTTGGCAGATTTATTTCGTGGGGATTTCTAATTTCAAACACTTCCTTTGGTTTATAGGCCAAACTTTTTCCGGTTTTATAGCGTAAGTTGGAACTCGTCGCTTTATCGCCCACAATCTGAACCGGATTTTTTACACGAATAGATCCATGATCGGTGGTGATCATCACATTAACTCCTTTTTCAGATAGATACTTAAGCATATCAAAAAGGGGAGAATGCTCAAACCATGAGCGCGTTAGCGATCTGTAAGCAGATTCATCTTCAGCAAGTTCTCTTATAATTTCAATATCTGTGCGGGCATGAGAAAGCATATCAACAAAATTATAGACAATTACATTCAGCTGCTTATTCAATAAATTTGGGAATTTATCGAGTAGTCGTTTTGCAAAGTCCATATTTAAAACTTTGTGATAAGATAAAGACGTCTCCCTTTTATATCGAGACAACAAGTCCGCTAAAAGATCTTCTTCATAATTATTTTTTCCCGGAGTTTTATTTTCATCTACCCACAAGTGAGGCAATCGCTTTTGAATGTCCAGAGGCATCATTCCGGCAAACAAAGAATTTCGTGCATATTGCGTCGCTGTTGGCAAAATACTATAATAAAGTTCTTCCTTCTCGTTATAAAAATAAGGCTCCAACAAAGGTTCAATGCTTTTCCATTGATCATAGCGTAAATTATCTATCAAAAAGAGAAAAAGAGGCTTTTCTTTCTCAATGGAAGGAAGCACTTTTTCTTTTAAAAGCCTATTCGACATTATAGGAATATCTGTATTTCCTTCTTTTTGCCAATCGAGATAATTGCGACTAATATATTTACCGAACATGGCATTCGCTTCTTCTTTCTGTTGCATGAGAATTTCTAGCATGCTTTCATCTTCAGAAGAATCTAAACTCAATTCCCAGTGTACCAGATTTTTATATATACGAATCCAATCTTGATGATTCAGATTTTCCGATAATTCCATACTAATATTCCTAAACTCCTGCTGATAGGAACTGATGGTTTTTTCGGAAACTAATTTTTTAGTGTCCAGATTTTTTTTAAGAGAGAGCAGTATTTGATTTGGTTTTACCGGTTTGATTAAGTAATCGGCTATATTAGATCCAATAGCATCCTCCATAATCGACTCTTCTTCACTTTTTGTAATCATAACCACAGGCAATTGTGGATGATTTATCTTGATTTTTTCAAGTGTTTCTATTCCTGATAATCCGGGCATGTTTTCGTCTAAAAAAACGATATCGAAGCGTTCAACAGCAATCAAATCAATAGCGTCCATTCCATTATTTAAAGCTCTAACTTCATATCCTTTCTGTTCGAGAAATAAAATATGGGGTTTCAACATTTCAATTTCATCATCTACCCACAGAATTTTTGTCTGTTTCATCCGCCTTTATTTTATTTTTTCTGAAATTTAATTAAGTAAAAAACCCACCTCATTTAGGATTTATTTTTTGAGTTTGCAAGTTACGCTTTCTTCTAGAATGAAAAATTGAGATCAGCTGTTAATCTTTGTTAATTCAGTTTTTATGAAAAATCCCAACCCTTGATTGAAACACTGTCTTGTCAAATAATTCAATATATTACTCAGCAATTCACCTCAAATGAGTAGCTTTGCCGCAAGTCTTAATATAGTTATGATACGCTCGGAAACGAACAAACGCAAAATTTTCAATGATCCTGTTTATGGATTTATTTCCATTCCCAATCCTCTTTTATTCGATTTAATTGAGCACCCTTATTTTCAGCGACTTCGTAGAATAACACAGCTGGGACTTTCTCATTTGGTTTACCCAGGAGCTATTCATACTCGTTTTCAGCACTCTATGGGAGCCCTTTTTTTAATGGGTCATGCTTTGCGAACCCTTATGGAAAAAGGAATTCCTATTTCAGAAGAAGAACAAACGGCAACAAATATTGCCATTTTATTACATGATATTGGTCATGGGCCCTATTCTCATACATTGGAAGGCGTCCTTATTCAAGGTATTACTCATGAGGAAATAACCAACTATTTACTTGATTTATTAAATAAAGAATTTGATGGAAAACTAGATCTCGCAATTTCGATTTATCATAACACTTATCAAAGAAACTTTTTCCATCAGTTGGTGAGTAGTCAGTTAGATATGGATCGTCTGGATTATATTCGTCGCGATAGTTTTTTTACGGGGGTTTCAGAAGGCGTAATTGGAACTGAGCGACTTATAAAGATGCTAAATGTAGTCGACGATCAAATTGTTGTTGAAGAGAAAGGGATTTATTCTGTCGAAAAATTTCTAGTTGCTCGGCGTTTAATGTATTGGCAAGTTTATTTACATAAAACAGGCATTGTTGCAGAGCAACTTCTTATTCAAATCATTAAACGCGCCAAAGATCTTGCTAAAGAAGGCATCTCCGTGTATGGTTCACCGGCTTTCCAGTTTTTCATAAACCAACAACCCAATAAAACTTCATTTTTTAGGAATTCAGATGTCCTTACTCACTTTACAGAAATTGATGATTTTGATATAATGGGAGCTATAAAAATATGGACAAAACATGCTGATAGAAGTCTTTCCATACTGAGTCAAATGCTTGTCAATCGTAATTTACCTAAAATTCAGATCGAAAAAGAAAAACAAGACCCTGCTCAACTTGAAAAAATCCGTTCTGCAATTGCTAAAAAATACAGGATCTCTTTTGAAGAGACTAAACACTTTGTTGTAAGCGGAACAGTAAGCAATAGAGCTTATAATTTGGAACATGAGGGAATATTTATTGTTTCTAAAAAAGGAGCCCTTACCGATATCGCAACAGCATCTGATAATTTCAATGTACGAACCCTCTCCGATCCGGTAAAAAAATATTTTCTTTATTATCCAAAAGATATTGATATATAATTGATTTTTAACATTTTAATACTAATTTAGATGAGATTCACTGCCGACCAAATTGCTCAAGCTCTAAACGGAAAAGTAGAAGGAAATAAAGACGCCGAAGTCCACTCTCTTTCAAAGATAGAAGAAGGAAAAGCCGGATCGCTTAGTTTTTTGGCCAACCCAAAATATACTTCATTCATTTACGAAACAGAAGCGAGTATCGTTATTGTAAATGATAATTTTCAAGCGTCTAAAGCTATTAATTGCACGCTTATTCGGGTGAAAGATGCTTATACTGCTTTTTCTCAATTGCTTGATATGTATAATCAAGTTAAATTGAATAAAAAAGGTATTTCGACACATGCCGCCATCTCAGAATCTGCCCAAATAGGCGAAAACGTTTATATTGGGGAGTTTGTGGTTATTGGAGAAAGAGCCATAATCGAAGATGATGCAAAAATTTATCCACAGTCTTATGTCGGTGATAACTGTAAAATAGGCAAAAATACAACCCTATTTGCAGGAGTAAAGATCTATTCGGATTGTATTATTGGCAAAGATTGCACACTTCATGCGGGTGTTGTAATTGGTTCTGATGGATTTGGTTTTGCACCACAAGCCGATAACAATTATAAAAAAGTAGCGCAAATTGGCAATGTTATTATAGAAGATAATGTTGAAATTGGTGCCAATACTACTATTGATCGTGCCACTTTAGGATCTACCTTCCTAAGAAAAGGCGTTAAATTAGATAACCTTATTCAGATAGCTCACAATGTTGAAATTGGAGAAAATACTGTGATGGCTGCACAAAGTGGGATTTCAGGTTCAACTAAAATTGGTAAGAATTGTATGATTGGTGGACAAGTTGGAATGGCTGGTCATATCACAATTGGCAACAATGTTAAAATTGGTGCCCAAACAGGTATAATTAGTAATATTAAGGATGATCAAACTATTATAGGCTCACCTGCCATTGATGTTAAAAACTTTATGAAATCATCGGTTTATTTTAAAAAATTACCGGAATTAGCAAAAAAGATTAGCGCATTGGAGAAAAAGCTTCAACAGGACTAAATCCATTGTCACTTCATGTTTTTTATTTTAATACATTTGCAGGCGAAAACAAACCGTTAATCGTTTAGTAATACTTATTTTACCCCATTTTAACTTTTGATTTGATGGCTCAAATAAAACAACAAACACTTTTAAAAGAAACTCAAATATCAGGCGTCGGTCTCCATACTGGCGTAGACACAACTATTACATTTAAACCAGCATCAGAAAATTACGGATATCGTTTTGTCAGAATCGATCTTGAAAACAGACCTATTCTGAAAGCCGATGCTAAAAACGTTATTGATACTTCCCGTAGCACTACTTTAGAACAAAGCGGAGCACGTGTATATACAGTTGAGCATGTTCTAGCTGCTTTGGTGGGTCTTCAAATCGATAATGTTATCATGGAAATCGACGGACCTGAAGTCCCTATCTTGGACGGCAGTGCGCAATTATTTACAGAACTTTTTGAAAAAGCCGGTATTATTGAACAAAATGGAAACCGAAATTATTTTGAACTAAATAGTACTATTACCTATAAAAATGAAGATACTGGTGTAGAATTTATTGCTATTCCATCCGATACTTATCGTTTAAGTGTGATGGTTGACTATAATTCTGATGTTTTAGGAACTCAATTTGCTGAAATTAGTAAGATTGAAGATTTTAAAACCGAAATTGCCGGATCAAAAACCTTCACGTTTTTTCACGAGTTAGAATATTTATATAAAAATGGCCTAATTAAAGGTGGTGATTTAGATAATGCTTTAGTATTTGTAGAAAAATCGATACCGCAAGATGAATTGGATAGAATGGCAAGCGTTTTTGGAAAACCGAAAGTTAAAATAACCGACAAAGGTTATTTAAACAATGTAGAGCTTACCTTCAATAATGAGCCGGCACGGCATAAATTACTTGATGTAATTGGGGATTTAGCCTTGGTTGGTCAACCAATAAAAGCACATATTATTGCAAAAAAACCCGGCCACTTTAATAATGTTGAATTTGCCAAACTTTTGCAAAAAGCAGCTGTTAATCATAAAAAACTGAAAGAAACGCCTCTTTTTGATGCTGCTTTCGTTCCCGCATACGACATAAACGATATTATGAGACTGTTGCCTCATCGCCCACCATTTTTATTGGTTGATCGCATTTTGCAAATTTCAAATGATGAGATAATCGGTTCGAAAAACGTCACTATGAATGAATCCTTCTTTATAGGACATTTCCCCGAAGAACCTGTAATGCCAGGTGTATTACAAATTGAAGCCATGGCTCAAACAGGAGGTATTTTAGTGCTTAGCACAGTACCCGATCCGGAGAACTATCTTACTTATTTTATGAAAATTGACAATGTTAAATTCAGAAATAAAGTGGTTCCCGGTGATACCTTATTCTTTAAATTAAATTTGATTTCACCCATCCGCAGAGGTATTTGCCAAATGAAAGGCATTGCTTATGTAGGAAATAAAATTGTAATGGAAGCCGAAATGATGGCTCAAATAAGTAAGAAAAACTCAACAAAATGAATCAACCCTTAGCATACGTTCACCCAGAAGCCAAAGTGGCTAAAAATGTTGTTATTGAACCTTTTGTCAACATCGAAAAAAATGTCGAGATTGGCGAAGGAACCTGGATTGGCTCAAACGTTACTATTATGGAAGGCGCTCGTATTGGGAAAAACTGCAAAATTTTCCCCAGTGCTGTAATTTCTGCCATTCCTCAAGATTTGAAGTACGCAGGCGAAGACACCATAGTTAAAATTGGTGATAACACAACCATTCGCGAATTTGTTACTATCAACAAAGGAACCAAGGCAAATATGGAGACAGTAGTTGGAAGCAACTGTTTAATAATGGCTTATGTACATGTGGCACATGATTGTATCATTGGAAACAATGTTATTCTAGCAAATGCGACTACACTAGCAGGTCATATAGAAATAGACGATTGGGCGATTGTAGGTGGACTTTCTGCAATACATCAATTTGTAAAGATTGGGAAACACACCATGATTTCAGGTGGCGCTTTAGTAGTAAAAGATATTCCTCCTTTTACGAAAGCCGGAAGAGAACCTGTTTCTTATCTTGGGATTAATTCTATCGGACTTGGCCGTAGAGGCTATACACAAAATCAAATAAACAATATTCAAGATATCTATCGCGAATTATATTTACGAAACAGAAATGTGACTCAAGCCGTTCAGTTTATAGAAGCCAATATGCCCTATACTGTAGAGCGTGATGAAATTTTGTTATTTATAAACAGTTCGCAGCGTGGAATAATGAAAGGAATCTATAAAAAATAAAAAATACTCAATGGCAAATACCTCAGATTTTAAAAACGGACTCGTAATTGAATTCAATGGCGATTTATATACAATTATTGAATTTCAGCATGTTAAACCAGGTAAAGGACCCGCTTTCGTACGGTCAAAACTCAAGAATTTAAGAACAGGGAAGGTGATTCCTAATACGTTTACAGCCGGTGTAAAAATTAATGTAGAACGTGTTGAACGCAGAAGCTATCAATTCTTATATAGCGAAGGCGAAGCGATGCACTTTATGAACAATGAGACATTTGATCAAACGTTTCTAGACAAAGTACTTATTGGCAAACCAGCTGATTTTCTAAAAGAAGGACAAAATGTAGAAATTCTTTTTCATGCAGAAACAGAAACTCCCTTAACTGTTGATTTACCTGCTTATGTAGTTTTAGAAATCACCTATACAGAACCTGGTGATAAAGGAAATACAGCTACTAACACATTTAAAGATGCAACAGTAGAAACCGGAGCGACTGTAAAAGTTCCTTTGTTTATTAATTCAGGAGAATTTATCAAAGTAGATACACGTTCCGGAGAATATTCCGAGCGTGTAAAAGGCTGATTTCATTATAATAGAAGATATTAGCATGAATTATGTTCCAACTTTTTTTGCGATGATTATCACTTTTAAGGAAAGAAATAAAAAGAAAGCCGGATTTATTCTAGCTTTTTTAGGTGTTAATTTTTCTTATTAAGGAGTTTGCTATCGCGATTAGCAAGTGTGGTATAAATTTCATTCAAATTAAGCAAACGCAAAACAAAAGCAAAAAGAATTGAAATTCCTATATAAATGAGCAAGTTTATCTTCCAATCGAATCCGAGATTTTTACTAATAAAGGCCATCAATAAAACAACAATTGCAAACGCAATTAAGCGAAAATAGAAGATCGGCTTAAAATTAAGTTTGAGTTTCTTAAAGGCGAAAAACTGGTGTAATAACATACTGGAAAATAAGGCAGAAACATTGGCAATTGCTGAACCAAGAGCTAAATAACGAGGAATTAATATGGCATTTAAAGCAAAACTAAGAATCATACTAAAAGCGGCTATTCCTATCAGGATCTTCAAATTACCATTGGCCGTCAATAAAGTAGCGAAGATGTACGAACTAGCAACTGCAATAGTTCCAAATATAAGAATGGATAAAACAGCCGCCGATTCATTGATATGATCCAGATACAAAAGCTCCATTATTTGGTGGCTATAAATCCATGATCCGATAGCTAAAATAAAAGTAGCTGCTAACAAAAGGCTAAGTGGCATTTTAATCATCTCTGTCAACGCTTGCTTTTCTTTAATCATTTTAGAGAAGATGGGGAAAAGCAAAATAGAGAACAAATAAGCAAATTGATTTGCTGCATCCATTATTCGGAATCCATGCGCATAGATTCCCACTTGAACATCACCTTCTCCCACTGGCAATAATCGTTCTAACAAAACACTATCTATTCGATGATAAAGCGTCATAAGCAAAACCAACAAAGCAAAAGGAGCGCTTTTTTTTAGTATTATCAGAAAAAATAAGGGATTCCAAGTCAATCGTTGAAACTTCGATTTTAAGGCTACAATAATAAATCCCACGAAGGCCACAAATCCATAAGAAGCAGTTTGAGCATAAACAAACCAATCAATTTTCAAAGGCTCATTTGTAACATTTCCCCATAACAAAACAGACATAATTCCTATCATCAGTACCCGATCTAATACCGACATAATTCCTTCTGTTTTAAACATAAGCATCCCGCTTATATTCGAGCGAAAATACATTGTCAACGAAATAAGAAATTGATTAAAACCAATAAGAATCAGCAAATTAAGTTTATGTCCACGATAGCCAATCACATAAGCGATTCCAAAAGTTACCAAGAAGTAAACAACCGAAAGCAATAGTTTTAAGGTCATTATTCCCGAGAAATGCTTTTTTAATAGAGCAGAATGTTGAGCAATATTTCTATTGTTAAAATTGGTTATCCCCAGATCGAGGAGAATATTGAAAAGAAAGGAAAAGTTTAAAAGTGTGAAATAAAATCCAAAATCCTGAGAACCAACAACATTTTGCACCGTACGATCGATACCAAATATCCAAAAAGGCTTAATCAATAAATTGAGAAATATGAGTAGAGCCAGATTTGTTAAAAATTTACGTTTCATAAATAATTTGGACGAAAGCGTGCTGTTCCTCACACTTCTTTTATCTTTGAACAAATTTATTAAATATTGGGTTGCCTACACAAAAATAGCAGATAAGCTGTAAGAAATTAGAGATGCCCTTTTCTGGAAATTGAGAAAACGACAATATTAATCGTATTTTGTATGCCAATTAATGACTATTGAAATGAATATATTATTAATCGGTTCTGGAGGCCGAGAACATACGCTGGCTTGGAAACTAAACCAAAGCCCTAAACTTAAAAAGCTCTTTATTAGCCCGGGAAATGCTGGTACAGCAACCCTAGGAACAAATATTTCTATCAATTGGAAGGATTTTGATTTATTAAAAACTTTCCTTCTTGCTGAAAAAATAGATATGCTTGTTATTGGGCCGGAAGATCCGCTTGTTGAAGGACTTCATGACCAAATTTTGGCTGATCCGGAAACGAAATATATTGCAGTAATCGGTCCAAAAAAGCAAGCCGCTCAGATGGAAGGAAGCAAGGATTTTTCTAAGAAATTTATGCTTAAATATGGTATTCCAACTGCCAATTATAAAAGCTTCACTAAAGAGACCATGGAGGAAGGCTTTAAATTTCTGGAAGATATAAAATCTCCTTATGTACTTAAAGCTGATGGGCTTGCTGCCGGTAAAGGCGTTGTGATTCTTGATGATCTAGACGACGCTATAACCGAATTTAAGGCCATGCTCCAAGAAGAAAAATTCGGCGCTGCGAGTAAAACCGTTTTGATAGAAGAATTTCTTAGTGGAATTGAATGCTCGGTATTTGTATTAACAGATGGCATATCCTATAAAATACTTCCCGAAGCAAAAGATTATAAACGAATTGGGGAAGGCGACACCGGATTAAATACAGGTGGCATGGGCTCTATTTCTCCAGTCAGCTTTGCCGATGCTACTTTTATGAAAAAAGTAGAAACGCGGATAATCGAACCCACTTTAAATGGATTGAAAAATGATAAAATAGACTTCTCTGGTTTTATTTTTTTTGGTTTGATAAAAGTAAACGGAAATCCCTTTGTAATAGAATATAATGTGCGATTAGGCGATCCGGAAACAGAATCAGTTATTCCACGTTTAGAAACTGATTTACTTGATTTATTTATCGCTACCACTAAAAAAACGCTCTCCCAAAAATCCGTCAAGTTTTTCGAAAAAACCACCGCTTCAATAATGTTAGTATCAGGAGGATATCCTGAAAATTATGAAAAAAACAAAATAATCAGCGGTCTCGATTTAGTTGAAGACTGTTTAGTTTTTCATGCAGGCACAAAACAAAACGATCGAGGCGAAGTGCTAACGAACGGAGGTAGAGTTTTGGCGGTTACAGCTTTTGGAGCTACTAAGAAAGAAGCCTTGGCTAAGGCTTATAAAGAAGCAGAAAAGATAAGGTTTGAAGGAAAATATTATCGCACAGATATAGGGTTTGATTTGTAAACTAAATAAAAGAGATGTTACTCAGACTTTTTAAACAAGTTACCTATTTTACTCAAATTGCGCTATTAATTGGTTTAGCATTTCTAATCTGGCTACCGCTATTTATAAAGCCCTATCCTATAAATATACCTGATTCAAATACTTTTACGAGCTTTCTATTTTCTCAAGCGCCCTTTAATACACCATTTCTTAGTGTTTTATTAGGATTTATACTTTTGCTCATTACCGCTTTTTTGTTGTCCTATTTATTTTCAAGCCATCAACTAACTCACAGTAACAGTTTTTTATCCGGATTTTTATTTGTTTTATTCTTAAGTCGCACACCTGATCATTTAGGTTTTCATCCTGCATTAATCGCTTTGTTGTTGTTTTTATTGGGGCTGAAAAAATTGCTTGATAACTTCAAATTCAATTACAGCAATAATCTTTTGCTAACGGCTTCTATTTTATTTTCTCTAGCTAGCTTATTTATTCCTTCCACAATATTACTTTTTCCAATTATATGGATTAGTCTCATACTATTCCAATCTTTTAACTGGCGAAGTATTCCAATAAGTTTGATAGGTTTGTTAAGCCCCTATTTATTTATTGCAGTAGGCTATTTCTGGTTTGATAAAAACATGCTTTTTATCCAGCAAATAGAATCCCACTTTAGTTCACCCATAAGCTTACCCGCTCTACCAAAAACACATGAACTCCTTGAACTTTTTGTGGCTGCCACACTCCTCTTTTTAGCAAGTAGTTTTATATTACCTCGTTTGGGAAATCAAGTCATCAGTATTCGTAAAAAAACAAGCTTTATGTACTGGTTCCTAGGTATAAGCATTCTTATTTCGTTTCTCTATCACGATTCCAGTGTGCGCGAAATCGTTTTTATTCCTTTTTCTGCCATATTGGGATTCTATTTTAGTGCTGTAAAACGTCAATTTTGGCCCGATATTTTTATTAGTCTTATTTTTATCCTTATCTTGATTCAAAATTACAGTATCCTTTTTCATGCTTAAGCAAAGATTTATCGACGATAAAAAATTTGAAGCCGGTTGCGACGAAGCAGGCCGAGGTTGTTTAGCCGGCCCCGTTTATGCAGCAGCGGTTATTTTACCAACGGATTTTAAAAATGAAATCCTAAACGATTCAAAAAAATTGAATGAAAAAACCAGAAAGGTTCTTCGTGAAATTATTGAAAAAGATGCGCTGGCTTGGTCTGTAGCAAGTATGACTCATGATGAAATTGATGAAATTAACATTCTGAATGCAAGTATTTTTAGCATGCATAAAGCAATAAAAAATCTAAATATACAGCCACAACGTTTACTTATTGATGGCAATCGATTTAAGCCTTACGAATCCATTGAATACCATACGATTGTAAAAGGTGATGGAAAATATATGGCAATTGCAGCCGCTTCCATATTGGCAAAAACACACCGCGATGAGTATATGCTAAAGCTTGATAAAGAATTTCCAAATTACGACTGGAAGAACAACAAAGGTTATCCAACTCAAAAACATAGAGAAGCTATCTCTCTGTATGGAATTACTCCTTTTCATCGAAAAACTTTTCGCTTATTTACACAATTAAAATTAAAGCTTTAAGATGAAATCGGGAATCATTTCCTATGAATAATTTCAATTGCTACTTTTTTGTCAATCCCTTTACAGAATAAAATTGTTGCCTATGTTTGCATTTGGGTATTTGTTTGCCTATTAATTATAGAAGTTGTTTAAAGTTTCCATAATCAATCCATTCCATAAATTAAGTGAAAAAATTTAAGCTTTTTTTTAAAAATAAGAAAAAAAGTAATGAAATTGGTTGCTAACTCTCCTTTCAACTTTTAGCGATTACCTGTATATTCAACTGATTTTCAAATAGATCAATTATTACTCATAAATTTCTAAAAGTGCAATAAAAGTATTTGTAAAAACATCAATAGTATTACATTTGTGCTGTCAATATGAAAAAGAGAAAAAGAAGCTTAGCCAATCGTTTATTGATTATGAGAAGGAAGATGCCTTCCAATCAATTAATGATAATTCTAAGCCTTATTGTTGGTTTATTATCAGGTTTGGTAGCTGTAATTATAAAGAATTTAGTCTTCCTTATTCAACGATTGCTTACAAGCGGATTTACGAGTGACTATTCCAATATCCGTTATGTATTTTATCCGGCAGTTGGTATATTTCTGGTCATACTCTTTATAAAATATATTCTTCGCCGTCCGGTTCGAGATGGAATACCAAATGTATTGTATTCTATTTCTAAAACACATGGGAAAATATCTACCCACAATACGTTTTCATCCGTTATCACAAGTGCCCTTACTGTTGGTTTTGGAGGATCGGTAGGATTGGAGGGACCTGCGGTTGTTACGGGTGCAGCCATTGGATCTACACTGGCTAAAATGCTTGGTCTTAGTTACAAACAAACTGTAACAGTTTTAGGGTTTGCCGCTGCTGCTGCTATGTCGGCTATTTTTAAAGCTCCTATTGCTGCTATTGTATTTGCTTTGGAAGTTATACTATTTGATATGACGATGACTGCACTTGTGCCGCTTCTTTTAGCTTCCATTGTAGCCGCCTTAACATCCTATGCTTTTTTAGGTCAGAATGTTTTGTATCCATTTCAGGTTCAATACGAGTTTAACTTGTCTGAGACCTTTTATTATTTTGGATTGGGAGTGTTTACAGCCATGGTATCTGTATATTATATTAAAGGGTATGTATATAGTGGAAAGCTCTTTGATAAAATTCCGGGCTGGGTTAGGAAATTTCTAACAGGTGCCGGAATTCTAGGCTTATTAATTTTCTTATTCCCTTCTTTATATGGCGAGGGTTATGAAGCTATCAATACCGCTTTAAAAGGAAACTTGAGCTTTATTTTTGACAATAGTATCTTCTATAATTTTAAAGAAAACGAAGGCTTTGCATTGCTCCTGCTTTTAGGGATTATTATACTAAAAGTAGTGGCAACGTCTGTTACTTTTCGAGCTGGTGGAATTGGAGGCATTTTTGCCCCTACTTTGTTTATCGGCGCAATGACTGGTTTGTTTTTTGCTAAATTTTTAGGTTATATTGGGATTATTGATTTACCTATTAGCGATTTTGTTTTAGTTGGAATGGCAGGACTTATTGCCGGAGTGGTTCATGCACCATTGACTGCTATTTTTTTAATCGCTGAAATAACAGGAGGTTATTCGCTGCTTTTTCCTATTATGATTGTGGCTACAACTTCCTACGGTATCACGCGAATGATATCGCCTCATTCGATTTATACCCTTCAGCTTTCAAAAAGAGGTGATATGCTTACGCATCATAAAGACAAGGCTTTGCTATCGATGATGAGTATAGAACCCTTGATTGAAAAAAACTTTGATACCATTTCTCCAGATGCAAACCTTGGCGACTTGGTAAAAGTAATTTCCGATTCAACCAGAAATATTTATCCTGTAGTTGATGAGGAAAGTAACTTTTTCGGAATTGTTATTATGGATCAAATCAGGCATCTTATGTTTCAACCAGAAATGTATGAATCAACCAGCGTTCGGGATTTATTATTTCATCCTTCTTCTATTGTCTATCTTACGGATGATATGGAAACTGTGGCACATAAATTCCAACACTCCGGCAAATATAATCTAGCTGTATTGGATGGAAATAAATATGTTGGTTTTGTTTCTCGTGCAAATGTCTTTTCACAGTACAGACAACTTTTAAAGGACTTTTCAGAAGATTAATATCTATTTTTCATTCCCAACTGCTAACACCCAAGAACCTTTAAATTTTTTTGCATATTTTTTCAAAGCCATATCCGCTTCCTTTTTATCCGTAAAATAATCGATGGCTAATCGGATTTTATTATCCCTTTCTACCAAAACCGCTTTGGGATAACCCATTTGCTTATAGCTATTTACGGCACTAACGGCATCTTTTCTATTGTTATAACTACCAACGGTAATATAAAAAATTGGCGTTTTATTGCCGCTTAGCTTTGCATGCGATGCTTTATAATCGGGAGAAGCATCATTCAGAATTTTTACGGAAGATCCACACACTTTCGTTTCCATTTCAATGTCTACCGCTTTGCCTAACCAAACAACGGCATATCCATCTTCTATTCCAACACCAATCGCTTTCCAAGAAATATTTCCCCATTTTTTCTGGTTCAGCAGCATATTGCTACTCACCTTATTTTTTCGCCAAAAACTTAAAATTTGTCTGGGAGAATTTTCAACATTCGACCAATAGGTAATTTCATAAGCTATTGTCGGATATCCAATTATTTCCTTCGCTTTTAGCCTTATATTGTTCTTTTTTGACTGTCCGGAAGGAAAACAAATGGGAGTCCACCTCCCCTTATCCGACCAAGAATGCATATTGCAAATAGTATCAGGATTATAATTAGCAGCTAAATCACGAACATGTGTGATAGCTACATAACTCAACGATTTCGATAAAATAATTTCCGGCAAGGCAAAAGCCTTACGATAATCATTAATTAATTGATACAGTTGATATTCTTCTGCGCTGATACAAAAATCATCAGGAATAGTGTCGGTCTGAGCTATTGTTCTTGTATTAAAGAGCAATAATCCTAAAGCCAAATACAAGAAGAAAAATCTATTTCTCATCTGCTAAACCATTATTTCACTATTTACCAACTTCCGCCTGCACCGCCGCCGCCAAAACCACCGCCGCCACTAAAGCCACCAAAGCCGCCACCACCAAAACTTCCGCCACCTGAATTGAAATTACCCCATCCACTGCTACTTCTTCCACCACCCATGGAGCTTCCAAGAAACATCAATGTCCACCAAGGAATACTACTTCGTGTTCCTAATCCTGATCCTCTATTTTTTCCTCCCCTCGCAAAGATGATAAAAATAATAACGAAAAAGAAAAGTGGAATGAGTCCGGCCAGATCGCCACCTTTGCTTTTTGAATACTGTTCAGCAGTATATTCACCTGCAGTTATATCCATTAAAACTTTTATTGCGGCAACAAATCCACCATAATAATCTCCAGTTTTAAATGAGGGAATCATTTCATAATCAACAATTCTCTTTGCAATAGCATCAGGGACAACACCTTCTAATCCATATCCAACAGTAATATAGGCTTCTCCTCTTGATACATTTGTTTTGGGTTTTACTAAAATTAATATGCCATTGTCCTTGCCCTTTTGACCAATTTCCCATGCATGAGCCAATTCAACGGCATAAGTTGCCTTATCATAGCCTTCTAAATCATTCACTGTAACAATAACAATTGCATTGGATGTTTTTGCATTAAAATCAGCTAATTGCCGCGTCAATTGATTTACTTGTGAACTGGTAAATACATTAGCAAAATCACTGATTGGGTAGAATGGTTCCGGTTTTGCCGGGATTTGTGCAAATACATTTGTAGACAAAACAAACAACATAAATGTTGCTCCAATGGCTAAAATTAGTTTGCTTCGTTTTTTTATATTATCCAAAAGAAATCTCATCGTTTAATTCGTTTATGTCGTTTGACTGGTGAGGGAAATGTTCTTTTAATTGCTGCCCTGCTTGTATGATTCCTTGCGCTAATCCGCCCACAAAATCACCTTTTAAAAAAGCCTGTTGCATTTCCTCTTTAATTTCATCCCAAAAATTTTCAGGTACTTTTTGATTGATACCAATATCTCCAATGATAGCAAACTTTTTACTCCGTATGGCAAAGTAAAAAAGCACGCCATTGCGGAGCTTTGTTTTATGCATTTTCAATTGTGCAAAAGCATGAGAAGCACAATCAAGAACATCTACGGCACACTTATTTTCTATATGCACACGAATCTCGCCGGAGCTTTCATTTTCAGCTTCGGCGATGGCTTTCATAATTTTTTGCTTTTCTTCTTTACTAAAAAATGTGGAGGCGAGTTTGCTCATAATAAGATAAATTAAAATTCAACTTTTGGTGCGGTTTCAGCTCCTTGAGTAGCTTGAAAATAAGCCTTTTCATCGAAGTTAAACATTCCGGCAAATAAATTATTTGGAAATTTTTTGATATACGTATTGTATCCTCGCGCTTCATCGTTAAAACGTTTGCGCTCCACCGAAATTCTATTTTCAGTCCCTTCCAATTGTGCTTGCAACTCCAAAAAATTCTGATTTGCTTTAAGATCCGGATATTTCTCTACTACCACCATCAAACGAGATAAAGCGGAACTTAAACCCTCTTGCGCTTGTTGAAATTGCTGCAATGAAGCAGCATTCATATTTCCTGCATCAATAGTTGTTGAAGTAGCTTTTGAACGAGCCGTGATAACAGCTTCCAAAGTTTCCTGCTCATGAGCAGCATATCCTTTAACAGTTGCAACCAAATTAGGAATGAGATCGGCACGACGCTGATACACGTTTTCTACTTGTGCCCATTGTGCATCTACAGCTTCAGAACCAACCACCATAGAATTATAAATGCCTTTAACCGATGAATAGCCGATAAAAATCAAAACCACGACTACGATTAATATTATCCAAGATTTTTTCATTGTTTTTAAATTTTTATAAAGAAACATAAAGATACAAAAAAGGCTGTCTAACCTACCACTTTCTGGTAAAAAACTAAAAAATAGGGATCAAACAGCCTAAAATATATTATTTTATGAGTGAAAAACTACGTTTTATAAATTCTGCTAAATCTTTTCCTTTTAGCAAATTTTGAGAAAGCATAGCCAAATCGTACATTTGTTTTACGGTAGACGCTTGTTTTTTTTCATCCTTTTCTTCAAGAAGACTACCTACCAAATTGTGGTTTGTATTTACCACCAAATTAAATGAATCGGGGAATCCGCCCATGGCCATCATTCCGCCACCGCCTAATTTTTCCATATCTTTCATACGACGCATAAACTCGCTTTGAGTAATAACAAATGGTTGATCATCTTCGCCAAGAGGTTCAAAAACAACAGTAAATTTGACTTTATCAATATTGTTTTCGATAATTGGCTTCAATGTTTCCTTCTGCTTATCGTCTAATTTTGAAGGCATTTCGTCTTCTTTTGCAATCAACTTATCAATCGTATCTGCATCTACACGTTTGAATTGAATATCGCTTAGTTTTTGTTCAATAGCATTCACAAAGTGATTGTCTAAAACACCTTCCATTTCTAAAACATCATAACCACGATCTTTAGCCAATTGAATAAAATTATATTGTTCTTCCACATTGCTAGAATAGAGATAAACAATTTTCTTGTCTTTATCCGTTTGCAAATCTTTCACATGTTCCTTGTATTCCTCCAAGGTAAAATATTTACCTTCCGAGTTTTTCAACAAACAAAATTTTTGAGCTCTATCATAGAATTTATCATCCGAAAGCATTCCATACTCAATAAAAACTTTAATATCATCCCATTTTTTCTCGAAATCTTCGCGGTTGTTTTTAAACAATTCTTCCAATTTATCAGCTACTTTTTTACTAATATGATTGGCAATCTTTTTCACAGCACCATCGCTTTGCAAATAGGAACGAGAAACGTTTAAAGGAATATCAGGAGAATCGATAACACCGTGTAAAAGAGTAAGGAATTCAGGAACTACACCTTCCACAGAATCAGTAATAAACACCTGATTGCTATACAATTGAATCTTATCTTTTTGGACTTCCAAATTCTTTTTCAACTTAGGGAAATACAAAATTCCGGTCAGGTTGAAAGGGTAATCCACATTCAAATGTATTTGGAATAATGGTTCATCAAAGTTCATAGGATATAACTCATGATAAAAACCTTTATAGTCTTCGTCTTTTAAATCGGCAGGAGCTTTTTTCCAGATAGGATTAGTATTATTAATAATGCGGTCTTTTTCTACTTCTTTATAAACATCATTACCATCTTTATCTTTTTCGCCTTCAATTTTTTCTTGTGTTTTTTCAGTTCCAAACTGAATAGGAACTGGCATGAATTTATTATACTTATTTAAAAGTTCTAAGATTTTATTCTCTGATAAGAATTCTTTACTCTCTTCAGAAATATGCAGAACGACATCTGTTCCACGGCTAGTTTTATCAATCTCTTCTATGGTGTAATCTGGACTTCCGTCGCATTCCCATTTAACTGCTTTAGTAGCTCCACCTTTTTTATAGGTTTTAGAAAGAATTTCCACATTATCGGAAACCATAAATGAAGAGTAAAAACCTAAACCAAACTTACCAATAATTGAATTTTTTTCGGCTTCTGTTTTAGATTTGAATTTTTTTACAAACTCTTCAGCACCAGAAAAAGCAATTTGATTGATATATTTATCTACCTCTTCGGCAGTCATTCCAATACCTTTGTCACGAATAGTAAGTGTTTTGGCTTTTTCATCCAAAATAACTTCTACGGTAATATCTCCAAGCTCATCTTTAAATTTACCTAGAGAAGCTAAGGTTTTTAGCTTTTGCGTAGCGTCTATAGCATTTGAAATCAATTCGCGAAGAAATATTTCGTGATCAGAATAGAGGAATTTTTTAATAATCGGAAATATATTTTCCGTTTGTACATTAATTTGACCTTTTTGCATTTTATATTGTTTTTTGTATTTTCTAGAGGCTTCATTCACAAATTTGATACCACCAGAGGAATGCTGACAAAATGACAATAAAAAAGCCCGTTACATAACAACGGGCTTTTTTATTAAAACAATCTACAATTAATTAATCTACCACCAAGTAATTACTGTCTCTATAATCGTCTTGATCTTTGTACCAATCGGTAAATTGAGAACCTCCTGAAACAGCCCAAGAAGAAAACTTTGTATAGCCCTTATTAATTGCTATTTTTTCTTTAGGGAAAGCAAAATCATATAAAATATTGATTCCCCAAGGTAAATTGGTTTTATTACGATAATATCTTCCAATTGAAGGATTACTGTCATCATCAGCAGTGTCAAACAAAGCAGTATTCATAAGATCGGTAGGTTCCATATCAACCAGATGTACTTCTCTTCCTCTATCTCCATCGATAAAAATAAACGGATTCAAACTTCCAATTTGATTGTTCGCAATGGGTTGATTATAATCCATAATAATTTGAATCTTTCCATCATTTACACTTGAACTTGCCCAAGCATCATCAAAAACCATAATGACAGGTTTTGTCTGATTATTTTCAAGTCCTTGGCTATTTACAGAAATTAGATCTGTAGTTAAACTACAACCGGTAATCTCTTTAATAATATTTGGTTCAGCATTAATCTCAATTCCAAACCCATTTCTAAACGATCCTCCCACATTTTTAATTGTGAAGTCTAATTTTGTCTCATGAATTAAGCCGGCAGCATTGTATACGTGTGTATAACGATAGTTGATTACCAAATCATTAAAATCAAAATCGCCCAAATTTGGCCATAAATCTTCGAATGCATAGGTTCCTACTCCATAAATAGAAGGAGTATAAACATTATACGCTCGTTTGCTGTCGTTGGGATATTCATCATAAAAATCAATAATCCCATCACCATCTGTATCCGTATCCTTAACCAATTCTTCGTCCAATGGCAAAGTTGCTAAATCGTGAATATAATGATCATAATCACCAAAACGGTTTTCCCAACCACCCGTTACATCATCCATAATAAAAACTTTTCCTTTTGGCGTAACATTTGATGCCCACCAAAGTTCTTGATTAGAATCGTAGGTGAGTGAATTTGGATAATTAGGTAGATTTTCAGCAGAAAGACGAGTAGCAGTAATGTTGTTTTTATCTGCATATTCACAACGATATAATCCCGAAGTGGTAGAAATAAACATGGTGCCTTCCTTATCAAAAGTAAGGTCTCCACCGTCTAATTCATCCAAACCATTCACTTTATAATAGCTTAGCATTTTTCCTTTTTTCGGATCTAGTTTAAGCACATAATAATCAAACGAATAATAAAGCAAACCATCATTAATATTATAACCCATTCGAGGACCATAATAACCCACACGACCCTGCCGTTTCCAGCTATCTTTTGCAATATCATAAGCATATAAATAATAAGGAGAACGACGACCAACCGTATAAACTATTTCTTTAACGGGATCTACAGCACAAGTATAACTTCCATATTTATCTGGAATCGTTGAAATGACTTCCATGTTTCCAGTTTCTGAATTAATAGTAAATAATTCAGCCAAACTATTTACACCATAAAAGATATCAACCGTTTCTGCTTTCAGATTTGAGGAACTCTTAAGGTGATTTTGGGAATCGATATTAACAGACATTTTATTTCTGTTTAAAGGCAACATAGTAGTTGAATAATCGGCCATGTCATTTTTCACTATCAATATAGAATCATAATAAGACGGGATAGTCAAATTCAAATCAAAACTGGAAGCGCTCGTTATTTGCGTATAGGCTAAATCGCTCATCGCATCGACAAGAACACCTGATTGAACAACAGCAGCACTATCATCTCCGGTTGTAGTAGTTGAAATCAATTTTCCTTCCGGATTATATAAATAAATATCATATCTCACATTTGCCTCTGCTGACGATTTCAATCCACTAAATGATACGGTTACTTCTTCGGAAGTTCCAAAATCAAAAGTTGCTGGAATATCTATATCTAAAAGGCTGATATTTGGGTCGGTTGGATCTACTGGTACTGGATTAAGTTCTTTTCTACAGCTGCCTAAACCAACAAATAATAAAAGAACCAATGTTAAAATGTTTATTTTCTTCATAAGGACAAAATTTCTAATTATAAATTTTTCAATACTAAGTTCAAAAGTACTCATTGATTCGGCAAGAAACAAGACTTGAAGTGAGGATATCAACAACTCTATTAAGAAAACGTCTTTCAGAAAAACCTGTCCAAATCATGGAAAAAGCCTTAATATTATAAAATTTCTTTTAATGATTCTTTTCAATAAAAGTACTTATATTTTTTACAAGAATTATCAAATCAAACTCCTGAATACAAATGGAAAAGAAACTAATTCGTTTCTGTGTACTATTACTAAGTATGTGTAGCTCTTACTGATAAGATATTATCTCTTGGAATATTGCTCCTCGTAATATTTTTGATAATCTCCGGAGGTTATATTATCCAACCATTCTGCATTTTCCAAATACCAATCAACCGTTTTCTTAATACCTTCCTCAAATTGTAAACTTGGCGTCCATCCTAAATCTTTTTGAAGTTTAGTGCTGTCAATGGCATATCGCAAATCGTGTCCGGCTCTATCCTTCACATAAGAAATCAATTTTTCACTTTCCCCTTCTGCTCTGCTCAATTTTTTATCCATCACCTTACAAAGCAATTTTATTAAATCAATGTTTGTCCACTCATTATGTCCGCCAATATTGTAAGTTGTTCCTGTTTCAGCTTTATGAAAAATTACATCTATTGCTCTTGCGTGATCTTCCACCCAAAGCCAATCGCGAATATTTTCTCCTTTTCCATAAACAGGAAGCGGTTTATTGGTTTTAATATTATTGATAAACAAAGGCAAAAGCTTTTCCGGAAACTGGAATGAACCGTAATTATTTGAGCAATTTGAGATAACTGTTTGCAGTCCAAAAGTATCGTGATAAGCTCTCACAAAATGATCGGAACTTGCTTTTGAAGCGGAATATGGACTATGTGGATCATAGGCTGTGGTTTCTGTAAACATACCTGTTTCACCTAAACTACCATAAACTTCGTCGGTAGAAACGTGATAAAAGCGATGCGCTTCCATATTATCTTTCCAAATAAATTTAGCAGCATTTAATAGATTTACAGTTCCAATAACATTAGTCATTACAAATTCTGTTGGATTTGTAATTGACCTGTCTACATGCGACTCGGCAGCAAGATGAATAACATCTGTAAATTGCTCTTTTTGAAACAATTCAGTGATTGCCTCTGCATCAACAATATCCATTTTTACGAAACTGTAATTGGGCATATTTTCAACATCAGTGAGGTTAGCCAGATTCCCCGCATAGGTTAAAAGATCCAGATTTACAATCTGATAATCAGGATATTTATTGACAAACAAACGGATTACATGGGAACCGATAAATCCAGCGCCTCCGGTAACTAAAATTTTCTTTCTATAAGACATACGTTTAATGTTATTCTTTATTCAAATTTACTAAATCGTGATAAAATTAAAGACAGACATATTGAAAAATATCACTTCTTCACTTCTTCTCAGCTAAAGCTTTTTCCCAGTTCCAAGAGGATAGCATCATTTCATCCAGTGTTTTTTTTGCTTTCCAGCCCAGTTCATCATTGGCATATGTAGTATCGGCATACACAATTTCAATATCTCCCGCACGTCTATCAACTATTTTATAATTCAACTTTACATGGGATACTTTTTCGAAAGAATTGATAACTTCAAGAACAGAAAAACCATTTCCCGTTCCAAGATTAAAAATTTCTACGTCTTTCTTTCCTTTATTGCCGATCATTCTTTCAATAGCAACAACATGCGCTTGAGCTAAATCAACCACATGAATGTAATCTCGAATGGCAGTGCCATCAGGTGTATTATAATCAGAACCAAAAACGCTCAATTGCTCCCGTAACCCAATAGCTGTTTGCGTAATAAAAGGAACTAGATTATTTGGTATTCCCAAAGGTAATTCGCCAATTAAAGCAGATTCGTGAGCGCCAATCGGATTGAAATAACGCAATAAAATAGCTTTTATATGGCTTACCTGACTTGTTTCTGTAATTACTTCCTCCGAAATTTGTTTGGTATTACCATAAGGCGACAAGGCTTTCAAAATAGGTGAATCCTCTTTTACCGGTAATATTTCGGGCTGACCGTATACCGTACAGGAAGAAGAGAACACAAGATTTTCAATCTTATGTATTTTCATATTTTCCAAAATATTAACAAGAGAGCCAATATTATTTCTATAATACATTAAAGGGTCATTCACAGACTCTCCAACTGCCTTAAAAGCAGCAAAATGTATAATTCCTTTTAAATCAAAATGATGATTAAAAAAGTCATTTGTTTTCTCGGTATTTGTCAAATCTAATTCTTCAAAAGCCGGACGAATACCCGAAATTTGTTCGATCTGATCAACCACATTGGCATATGAATTAGATAGATTATCAACTATTATTACTTCGAAACCTTTTTTCTGAAGCTCGACCACGGTATGGGAACCAATATATCCTGTGCCCCCTGTAACTAATATTTTCATATATTTTAATTATTCAAGCTCTGTAAAAATATTTTTTTGAGCGGACTAATTTACGGAATAATAAAAAAGGCAACAAATTTTTAGTCCTTTTTAGCCGGTAAATTTTCAAGCTTTATAATAATTAAAATTACATCTTAACCCATTCTACAATTTCAGAATCGTAGGGTTTGGTTTTTGGAGAAATTACTTTCTCGAGTTTACCTTCTTTACTGATAAGGTATTTCTGAAAATTCCAACTGACTTTCGAATCTTGAAATTCATTTAAATCCTTTTGAGTAAGCCATTTATAAAACTCATGCATATCACTTCCCTTGACTGATATTTTACCCATCATCGGAAAAGAAACACCATAATTTAAAGTGCAAAATTCCTTAATTTCGTCATTGGTTCCCGGTTCTTGATGCAAGAAATTATTTGCAGGAAAGCCAATAATAACAAAGTCGTTGCCACCAAATTCCTTATACAACTTCTCCAAATCTTCGTATTGAGGAGTAAAACCACATTTTGAGGCTGTATTAACAATCATTACTTTTTTGCCAGCTAACTGACTAAAATCAAAATCGTTACCATTGATATCTTCTACAACAAAATCATAAAATGAGGCTTGAGAAAAACCGTATAAGCTCATAAATAAAACGAATATTAACATTAAATTACGCATATTTTTTTCTTTCAAAGATACAATTTATATTACTTCTAAATAGTCTGAACAAAATATTTCTATTCACTCAAGTTTTCTATTTTTACCAAATGCGAAAAGAAATACTTCGATTGGCTCTTCCAAACATCCTTAGCAATATCAGTGTTCCCCTATTAGGAATCGTTGATTTAGCTTTGATGGGACACTTAAAATCGGAAGTCCATATCAATGCTATTGCTATTGGAGGCGTTATCTTTAGTTTTATTTATATGAGTTTTGGATTTCTTCGTATGGGAACTACGGGTTTTACGGCTCAAGCTTATGGCAAACAAGATGAAAAAGAAAGCTTATTGATTTTAGCGCGTTCCTTAATGCTTGCTTTTAGCATTGCTGTTCTGTTGTTACTTTCGCAGGAGCTTATTATTTATATTGCCTTACTGTTGCTGAATAGTAGTCCGGAAGTAGCTCAATTTGCCAAACAATATTATAGCATCCGAATTTTTGCAGCTCCTGCCACACTCGGATTATATGCAATTAGCGGATGGTTTATTGGACGACAAAACACAAAAATACCACTCTTTTTGGCGCTCTTAATAAACTTTGCTAACCTTGGATTTAATCTGCTTTTCATAAAATCTTTTGGCATGAAATCGGATGGTGTGGCGTGGGGAACTCTTCTAGCGCAGTATTTAGGATTGCTTGCAGGTATTGGATTGATCGTTTATTATCATCGAAATAAATTCAAGTATTGGAGTCTTAAAAAGATGCTTGATCCTTTAAGTTTACGTGCCTATTTTCATGTTAATCGAGATATTTTTCTCCGTACACTCATCTTAATTTCGAGTCTTAGTTTTTTTACGGCTGCTTCTTCACAATTTGGAAGCAATATCCTGGCAATCAATACACTGCTATTTCAATTTTTCTTGTTTTTTTCCTATTTTATTGATGGCTTTGCAAATGCCGCCGAAGCTCTTGTTGGTAAATACATAAGTTTTAAAAATTCAAAAGAATTAAAGCTTGTTACCGGACAACTTATGCAATGGAGTTTTTATATTAGTCTTGGATTTAGCTTATTATTTTTTCTGTTTGGGAAAAATATACTTTCTATCCTTACCAATATTCCTCACTTGATTTCCGAAGCACAGCCCTATTTTATTTGGGTAGTGCTCATTCCACTACTCAGCTTTGCAGCCTTTATTTACGATGGAATATATGTAGGCGCTACACAGGCAAAAGCGATGAGAAATTCAATGTTTATTGCAAGTGTTTTGGTGTATATTCCGCTTTATTATCTCCTTAGAATTCCTTTTGGAAATCATGGCCTATGGATAGCTTTTCTTTCTTTTTTAGCGGTAAGAGGACTCATACTTTTTGCCTGGAGCAAAAAGTATATTTTTAATTAAAGTCTCAACTATTTTACAAGAGTTCCAATATGCTCTCCGCGAACTACTTTTAATAGATTTCCCGGTGTATTCATATCGAAAACATAGACTGGTAAAGCATTTTCTTTACAAAGTGTAAATGCGGTTAGATCCATAATCTTTAAATCTTTTTCGTAGGCTTCATCAAAAGAGAGCTCACTAAATTTTGTTGCTGATGGATCTTTTTCCGGATCCGCATTATAAACACCATCAACGCGTGTACCTTTTAAGAATACATCGGCTTGAATTTCCACAGCTCTTAAAGCTGAAGCTGAGTCCGTTGTAAAAAATGGATTTCCAGTTCCTCCGGCAATAATCACCACTTTTCCT
>JAGGUP010000170.1 GCA_021158405.1 Bacteroidales bacterium | reverse complement strand
TTAATCACAATTGGTAGAGTTTCTTCCAAAAAGAAATTAAACGATATTCAAAAACACAAAACGGTAGCTGTCTATTATGGAATATCCTTAATTCTTATTTTGGTAACTGTTTATGTGATGATGCCTAATTAATCAGTTATGCTAAATAATTTGGGCATTTCTTGAATAGTTGTTATTTGTCCATAGGACTCCAATGGAAATGGGCTGACAATTCCTGAATCTATATTATAAAACGTAAACTTTGTTTTAGTCGCCGTTAATATTTATATTGAGTAAGTCTGAAAAAGGTTGATTATGTTGTCGTTAGCTTTAACTGCTAAGGTTCAATAATTTTAAAAATAAGATTTTGTCTTGCAATAATTTAACACTTTAACTGCTAAGAGTTATGTGTTTATAAACCTTAGTAGCATAGAAAATAGTAGATAATTTAAAACCTTATTTCGGTCTCGCTCAAGGTGGGATTCCGTTATTATTTTCTATACTTTTCTTTGAGTTGCACCGCATTTTTTTGCTAATGATTTTATGTGCAGTCTTTCGAATATTTTTCTAATATTGTCACTTGATAGTTGGATACGGTTTTCTTACATTTTACTTTAGAGGTATTGTTTAATGCAAGTTGCTGTATCCTTTTATTAGTTTGTAAGTTAAAAATTGAAAGTCCTAACAATCAATTGTTGAAATCTCTGTTAGGTTGACGCCAATGCGATAGCTATCGGGATGTAAAAGAGCTGTAATTTTGTCTGTGCCATGGTGCTAATTTGTTATCTTTGAGCCAATAAAAACATTTGAATATTGGATAGGATGAAGAAGGAAATAGACAACAAAATGAACTCGAAAAATATCAAACCAACCGCAATGCGACAGTTGGTTTTGCAAGTTCTAACAGAACAAAAAACGGCTATAAGTTTGCCTGAATTAGAACAAAAATTTGAAAAAGCTGATAAAGCAACTCTTTATAGGACGTTAAAAACTTTCGAGGAGCATCAACTTATTCATTCAATTGAAGATGGCTCTGGTTCCTTAAGATACGCGCTTTGCGAAGATTTTTGCACTTGCGAACCAGAACATTTACATGTTCATTTTTCATGCAACAAATGCGGAAAAACGTATTGTATGAAAGATTTACCTGTTCCCCAGCCAGACTTACCCAATGGATTTGAATTTTCCAGTGCAAACTTTGTTGTCAAAGGTATTTGTTCAAATTGCAAAAAGTAAGTTTGCAACTCGGTTGCAAAAGTTTTATGCTATCTTTACAAAAGAATAATTCGAAATAATGAAGAAGATATTTAAAAATACGACACTATTTTTTATACTAATCGCAGGATTAGTCATCTTTTTGCATTCATTAATACCACACAACCATCATTATAATTTGGCTGATGATTTAGCCGATGAACAACAAAATGATGAAGATAGTGTATCCATTCATTGTCATTTTCTTAATTATGTTACAGTTGATCAAACCATTCAAAAGACCGTTATTCAGAAGGTCGTACAGCAGCCTGTTTTATTTGTAGTTTTATCTAGTTTTAATTTTAAAGAAAAATTAAACAAACAACCATCTTTTATAAATAGTGATCCTAAGTCTGACTTACTCACTTTTATAAAAACTTCTCCCACTCGCGGCTCCCCCTTTTTTAGTTAATTTTAAGTGTATTCTCAAATACACCTTAAGCATTATTTTATAGAAATAATGCATTTGGATTATAATGTCCAATAGAAATTCAATTAGAATTTAACACCATCAAATACCGTATTTAAATGAAATATTATATCAATAAAACTATCAATGCAGATTTAGAAACTGCAACAGAGAAAATAAAAGAAGAATTACAAAAAGAAGGCTTTGGAATTGTAACCCAATTCGATGTAAACAAAGCATTTAAAGAAAAATTAGATATTGATTTTAGAAAATATAGAATTCTTGGTACCTGTAATCCTGCCTTTGCATTACGTTCTATAAATACAGAAGATAAAATAGGAACGATACTTCCTTGTAATGTGATGCTTCAGGAAGTTGAAGGAGGAATAGAGATTGCCATTATTAATCCAAAATCAATGGTTTCTGGCATTGACAATACAGAAATGAAGGCAATTAGCGAGGAAATATCTGAAAAAATGAACCGAGTAATAGCAAAAATCTAATAATATGATTAACAAAATAATATCTTATTCGATAAAGAATAAATTTATCGTAAGCCTGATGCTTATTGCCCTGATTGGGGCAGGTATGTATTCGTTAAAAACAATTAACCTTGATTCGGTTCCCGACATTACCAACAATCAGGTGCAGGTAATTACCGTTTCACAGAATTTATCCACGGTTGACATCGAACAATTTGTTACCTACCCGGTAGAGTTGGCCATGGCAAATTTGCCGGGGGTTATTGAATTACGTTCAGTGTCCCGGTTTGGTTTGTCGGTAGTAACAATTGTGTTTAAAGACAACATGGGCACATATCTGCCAAGGCAGGTTGTTCAGGAAAAACTTAACGCTGTAAAAGACGAAATACCGGCTCAGTTTGGCGAACCTTTTATGGGTCCTATAACAACAGGATTAGGTGAGATTTTTCAATATACGATAAAACCAGAAGAAGGTTATGACACAACTTATACCCTAACCGAATTACGTACCATCCAGGATTGGATTGTAAAACGGCAAATGGCTTTAATCCCAGGTGTTGTTGAAGTAAATTCTTTTGGAGGCAATATTAAACAATATGAAATTGCCCTGAACCCCGATAAATTAAACGCCATAGGCGTTTCAATTACCGAGGTTTTTGAAGCATTAGAAAACAACAATGTAAATACCGGTGGGGCTTATATCGAAAAAGACCACATGGCAAATTTTATAAGGGGTGAAGGCTTGGTCAGGTCATTGGACGATATAAAAAATATCGTGGTAAAAAACGAAAATGGGATACCTATATTAATTAACGATGTGGCTGAACAGGTTCATTTTGGCAGCCAGATCCGTTATGGCGCTTTTACTCAGGAAGGACATGAAGCCGTTGGAGGAATGATTTTGATGCTGAAAGGTGAAAACTCGAACGAAGTGATTCAAAGTGTAAAGGCTAGGATATCAAAAGTGCAAAAGACTTTGCCAGAAGGCCTAAAAATAGCATCTTTTCTCGACCGTTCCGATTTAATTCAGAGAACGACAAGTACAGTTAGTAAGAACCTGATGGAAGGTGCCCTTATTGTCATTTTCGTACTTGTTGTTTTGTTGGGGAGTTTACGTGGAGGACTGGTTACCGCATCGGTTATCCCACTTTCCCTTTTGTTTGCTTTTATTTTAATGAAAGTCTTTAACGTTTGGGCGAACCTAATGAGCCTTGGGGCGATTGACTTTGGTATTATTGTGGATGGTGCGGTAATAATTGTTGAGGGGACTGTTCATGAAATTGAGAAAAAAGTAAAAGCGGGGAAAGGTAAATTTGGACAGGCGCAAATGGATGAACTTACTTATCATGCTTCCAGTACCATGATGAATTCAGCATTTTTCGGGCAGCTAATTATCTTGATTGTTTTTGCACCGATACTTTTTCTTACTGGGGTTGAAGGCAAAATGTTCCAACCAATGGTCTTTACATTCGGGTTTGCCGTACTTGGCGCTATACTGCTCTGCTTTACCTACGTCCCAATGATTTCGTCAATAGTTATGAAACCAACTAAAAATAAAAATAGCTGGTTCGCTCGTTTCGAAAATTTTCTGGAAGGAATCAGTAGCAAGTTATTAAACATGATTCATGCAGTTTATAAACCGATTCTCCATTTGGCGCTAAAACGTAAAATTATCACCCTTGTTATTGCAACATCAATATTAGGGAGCGCAGTTTTTATTTTCACCAGAATGGGGGGCGAATTTATTCCAAGCCTCGATGAAGGGGACATTGCTATGCAAGTGTTCCTTCGTCCGGGAAGTTCATTATCGGAAACAATAAAACGGGAAAAAGAAATTGAAAAAATAATTATGGCAAATTTCCCTGAAGTAAAAACAGTGGCCGCTCGTATTGGTGTGGCCGATATCCCAACAGACCCAATGGGATTTGACTTTACCGATAGCTTCATCATTCTTGAAAAGGATAAAAGCAAATGGGTTTCTGCAACAACAAAAGAAGAGCTTATTGAGAAAATCAGAGAAAAACTTGCTCATCTTCCAGGCCTTAATTTTACATTTAGTCAGCCCGTAGAGTTACGCTTCAATGAACTTTTAACTGGAGTAAGGGAAGATGTAGCGGTTAAGTTATTTGGCGAAGATTTGGACGTGCTTTCTGAGAAGGGGGAGGAAATAGAGGCGATAATAAACACGGTGGCAGGAGCAGAAGATGTAACTCTAGAAAGGACTACTGGATTACCGCAAATGACCGTACAATATGACCGGAGAAAAATAGCCCAGTACGGGTTGAGTATCGCTAAACTCAACAGGTATGTCAGCGCAGCTTTTGCCGGTAATAGCGCAGGGATAATTTTTGAAGGGGAAAGACGTTTCGATATGGTTATCCGGCTTGATAAAGAACACCGAAAAAGCATTGAAGACTTGCGCAATTTGTATGTTGACCTTCCAAACGGGAAACAAGTTCCTATTAAAGAAGTCGCTGAGATAAACTTCCAGCCCGGAGCAATGCAAATTTCTAGGGAAGGCACTTTCAGGAGAATTTATGTAGGAGTAAATGTCAGAGGAAGGGATGTTGAATCGGTTGTAAATGAAATTCAGCAAAAACTTGATACACAACTCGATTTACCTACGGGTTATTACATTACTTACGGAGGTGAGTTTGAAAACCTGCAACGGGCGAAAGACCGGTTGTCAATAGTATTGCCAATTGCGTTAATCTTGATTTTTATCCTATTATACTTTGCCTTACATTCATTTCCACAAACAGTGATGATATATATGGCCGTGCCACTGGCTGCCATTGGTGGCATATATTCCCTGTGGATTAGGGGTATGCCATTTAGCATCTCAGCAGGTGTCGGGTTTATCGTGCTATTTGGCGTTGCCGTATTAAATGGCTTAGTTCTTATCAGTCGCTTCAATTCTCTTAAAAAAGAGGGCGTTACTGATATCATGGAACGGATTTTCACCGGCACACAAGAAAGATTAAGACCCATCCTTCTTACTGCAACGGCTGCTATGTTAGGATTTTTACCAATGGCTACTTCTGGCTCTGCTGGTGCGGAAGTGCAACGACCACTTGCCACAGTGGTAATCGGAGGCTTATTCAGCGCTACCTTTCTTACTCTTGTGGTCATTCCGGTTTTATATACTTTGGTTGAATCATTCACTCAAAAAAGAAAACAAAGACGCTTTTCTATTACTAACGCTCCATTGATTATTCTGATGTTTTTGAGTGTCGGTTTATCTTTTATTTCTGTAAATACACAGGCACAGGAAACAGGTTTGCTTCCACAAATAACAATTAATGACGCGGTAAGCAGGGCAAAAAATATATTTCCGTTGATAAAAGCTGCCCAACTTGAGATAAAAAATCAGGAAGCCTTGAAAAAAACAGCATGGGATATCGGGAATACCGAATTTTCTACCGGTGCTGAGGAACTTGGTAACAATACGGAGAATGGTATCTACAATATCATTTCCGTAAAGCAGGAATTTGATGTTTTAAGTATTGGGGCTAAATCAAAGGTGCAGGATAAGCAGGTAGCTATTTCTCAAACAGCCCTTAATCTGACAGAATTGCAACTTGTGCGCGAAGTTAGTGTTGCTTGGGGAGAAGTGTACAGCGCAAAAAACCGATACATGCTTTATTTACAACTCGATTCTGTTTTCAGGAATTTTGAACGGGCTGCAAAGTTACGTTACGAGACCGAAGCTACATCGAGGCTTGAATATTTATCAGCATCCAGCCAAGCCAAACAAATCAGTATCCAAAAGGAAAAATCAAAAATGGATTACCAAATTGCCCTGCAAAAGTTAAATCTTTGGCTTGTAAGCGACACAGTTTTTACAGTTGACGACAATTCTATTAAAGATGCCGGCGTTCTGGGATATTTACCTTTGGATTCGATTAATCAACACCCTCAATTACAACTTTATGAACAAAGGGTGCAATTAGCTGATGCAAGGATTAAACTGGCAAAGGCCGGATACTTGCCCAAATTTACTGCCGAATACGGGAGTCAGAAAATTGGGAGAAAAACGGGGTTTTATAAATACCAGTTCGGCTTAAGTATCCCACTTGTTTTTGCTTCACAATCAGGTAAAACCAAATCAGCAAAAATAGAAAGCAGTATTGCCAGGGAGAATTTTTACCAAAAAGAATTAGAAATTAACGCTGCGTATAAAAGCCTATACGAAGATTATCAAAAGTGGCTTACCACATCGAAATATTACCGTGATATGGCTTTACCGGTTGCAAAAGAACAAAAAAAGGGTGCAATCACATCCTATCGTGAGGGGGCAATTGATTATGTCACTTTCCTCCAAAATATGAGAGATGCCATGCAAATTGAATTCGATTACTGGGATGCGAATGCCAACTATCTCAATTCACGGTTTAAAGTTGAATATTTTATAAACGCTTCAAAATAAAAAAAATGAAAATCATAAAAAAAACGCTAATAACTATGAAAACAGTAATCATAGCAGGAATTCTTATCCTTGCCTTTACGGCCTGCAACCAAAAACCTAAAACAGCCGAGGAGAGTGGAAATCAGGAAGAAAATACGGAGGGGGGGTTAACAATCGTTGAGTTGACACTCCAGCAATTTAACGCCTTAGGGATGAAAGTGGATACTCTGTCGAAACGTAATTTTTCAAGTGTGGTAGTAGCCAATGGGCAGCTTGAAGTATTGCCGCAGAATGAAGCTTCGGTTACAGCAATTATCGGTGCAAATATCATTTCAATTAATGTTTTTGAAGGTAAAAAGGTTAAACAGGGAGAGGTATTGGCCTATCTGAGCCATCCCAATCTGTTAAATTTTCAAACCCGATATTTGAAGGCATGGAACCAATTGCAATATGTTGAAAAAGAATATGAAAGACAGAAAAGGCTGTATGAAGAACAGGTAGGTTCTGGTAAAGATTTTCAAAAAATACAATCTGATTTCCTATCGCTTACAGGTGAAGTGAAGAATCTCGCAGCCCAATTGAAATTACTTAAACTCGATCCGGAGAAAATTAAGCGGGAGGGTATCTTTGAACAAGTTCCTGTTGTCAGTCCTATCAATGGCTTCATTGAAAAAGTAAACGTAAAGACTGGGCAATATGTAGAACCTCAGATGCAATTGTTTGAAGTTATTAACAACGACCATATCCATGCTGATTTAATGATTTTTGAAAAAGACGTCTATAAGGTGAAAGAGGGTCAAACTGTAACTTTTTCAATTGAATCGGTTCCCGGTAAAACCTTGTCAGCCAAAATTTTTGCCGTGGGCAAATCCTTTGAACAAAACCCCAAAGCAGTGCACGTTCATGCCGAAATTAAGAACAAAAAAGGTCTCTTGATATCGGGTATGTATATCACCGGAAGAATTTCCACGGGTGAAGATTATGCCTATGCACTCCCCGAAGGTGCCATTGTTAGCGATAACGGGAAACAAATTATTTTTATTTCAGAACAGGATAAGGACGATTGGAAATTTGAACCAGTGGAAATTATCAGTGGTCAGCAGGAAGATGGATTTGTAGAGATAAAACTGTTTTCACCCCTGAAAAAGGGTTCGTTGGTGGCCATGAACAATGCATACTATCTGCTATCGGAAATGAAAAAAGATGAAACCGGTGAAGAATAGCAAACTAAAAGAATATTAATTATCAAATTTTCTAACATAAAAGATATAATATTATGAAAGAGATAAAAGCATTTGTAAAACTATTTAAAGTAAATGATATATTTCATCACTTACTCGAAGCAGGTTGCCCGAATTTAACGGTTTCGATGGCCGAAGGAACTGGAAACCTACAAAATTCCGACCCGTCTGTTTCAACGCTTTTTTCAATTACCGACAGCCAGGTGGCCAAAATTGAAATAGTATGTAATAAAGAAAATGTGGATAAAATTGTTGCCATCATATCGGAACAGGGACGCACAGGGAATCCGGGTGATGGTCTAATTTATGTTTCCGATGTCGAAAAGGTGTACCGCGTAAAAACAGGCTTGAAAAACGGAGAGAAATAAATATTTGAAAAACGGCAGATTGCTATCAGATGTTTGGCAATTTGCCGTTATACAGGTGTGCGGTTAAATGAGAAAATTTATAAAAATAAGGGTGTGAAAAAATATAAATTAAAAAACATAGACTGCGCATCCTGCGCTGCAAAAATTGAAGGTCGCCTGACAAAACTTGATGACGTAAAATTTGTGAGCGTCAATTTTGCGACTTCTTCAATGACCATAGATACAAATGACCTTGAAAAGGTGAAAAGCAAAATAAAAGAGATAGAACCGGACGTTGAAGTAGAAGACAATGATAAAGGGAAAATATTGGTTTCAACAAGTGAACTTGCCGAAAACAAATGGGTAATTATAAAAGCCCTTTCAGCTATTCTTCTCTTAGTAGCAGGACTTGTTTTCGAAGAGGAGATTCATAATACACCTTATCACATTACGGAATATTTAGTATTCGTAACAGCCTATTTAATTGTGGGTTGGAAAGTTATTAGATTGGCCTTAAAAAACATTATCAGGGGCCAGATTTTTAACGAACATTTTTTAATGACTATTGCCACTCTGGGAGCTTTTGCCATAAATGAAATGCCCGAAGCAGTAGCGGTAATGTTGTTTTATGTTGTTGGAGAATTGTTTCAGGATATTGCAGTTGGCCGCTCTCGCAAATCAATCAAATCTTTGCTGGAAATCAGACCGGATTATGCCAATCTGAAGTCGGGCGCGGAAATACTAAAAGTTTCCCCCGAAGATGTAAATGTAGGTGACACAATCATCGTTAAAGCAGGTGAGAAAGTTCCACTCGACGGAACAATACTAGAAGGCAATTCGTTTCTTGACACTTCCGCACTGACAGGCGAAAGCGTTCCCCTTAGTGTAAAAGAAAAAGATGAAGTGAAGGCAGGAATGATCAATCGATCAGGCTTAATTACTATAAAAGTCAATAAACTCTTTGGCGAGTCGTCAGTATCTAAGATTCTTGAATTGGTAGAGAATGCTACATCGCAGAAAGCTGAAACTGAAAAGTTTATTACCACTTTTACAAGGTATTATACGCCAATAGTGGTTATTGGCGCTTTGTTGCTGGCTATGTTGCCACCGCTTTTATTTAACGGACAAACTTTTAACGATTGGATTTACCGTGCTTTGGTTGTGTTGGTTATTTCCTGCCCTTGTGCTTTGGTTATCAGTATTCCTTTAGGTTATTTTGGTGGAGTTGGTCTGGCATCGCGAAAAGGAATTCTGGTGAAAGGCTCTAATTTTCTGGACGCTCTGACACGTGTAACAACTGTAGTGTTTGATAAAACAGGCACACTCACAAAAGGAGAATTTAAAGTTTCGGAGGCTGTTATTTCAAACGGTTTTTCGAAAGAAGAAATTCTGGAATATGCAGCCTATGCTGAAGTTAACTCAAATCATCCGGTAGCACAATCTATTATCGAAGCTTATCCGAATAAAATTGAGACTACCAAAATCACACACACCGAAGAAATCTCAGGACATGGTATTAAAGCGGTTGTTGGCGGCAAAACAATTTTTGCTGGCAATGATAAGCTATTGCATAAGGAAAACATTGAACATCCGGTTTGTCAGGTTGATGGATCGGTAGTACATGTCACTATTGATAATGTTTACGCAGGGTATTTTATTATTTCCGACAGTTTGAAACATGATGCAATAGAAGCGATTGAAAAATTAAAAGCAAAAAAAATACACACGGTTATGTTGACCGGTGATAATCAGTATACTGCACAGGTCTTTGCAAAAAAATTAGGAATTGACCGTTTTTACTCAGAACTGCTACCTGAAGATAAAGTAAAACACATCGAGCAATTAATAGCAGAAAATAAAGGAGGCAAAGTCGCTTTTGTTGGCGATGGTATAAATGATGCACCAGTGCTTGCTCGTGCTGATGTGGGAATAGCCATGGGAGCACTTGGTTCCGATGCAGCAATCGAAACTGCCGATGTGGTGCTGATGACCGATTCGCCTTCGAAAGTTGCCTTGGCAATTGATGTTGCTAAAACAACACGGAACATTGTTTGGCAGAACATCATTTTTGCATTGGGAGTAAAATTAATTTTTATTGTTTTGGGTATTTTAGGGATTGCTACCATGTGGGAAGCAGTATTTGGTGATATAGGAGTGGCTTTAATAGCGGTTTTTAATGCCATGAGGATTCTAAAAAACTAAGCATGATTATCGAATAATGAATAACGTTTCAATCCATGCATTAATAGCAAATGCAGCCTGCTTAAATATTCTACAAAAATTAAAAAGTAATGAAGTCTGCTTGAAGGCAAGTATGATTTTTATATTCAATGATGTAATAATAAATGGAGGTGTTGTTCTTGCAGATTTTTAGGTTTCACTTACCCAATCAAAGTATTCTGATTTTATAGTTAGATCAATTGTGTTTTTGATTTTAGTGAAAGGAGCATTTCGTATATTAAAACAACCAAAGTTGTCATAAAAGGAGCGTATAATTTACTTTCGGCCAAAAAAAATGCAGGGAAAATGAGCTGTTAAAATTTGTAGGTTTGAATTCTAATTAGCATTGATAAATAATTAAAAGCCGAGAAAACTCCCGGCTTTTAACTAAAAATCTAATATTTAAACGGCTAGCTCTTTAATCTTTTGAAAATACATAGCAAAAGAACGGTATAAGAAATGCGACCATTTGCCAAAGGGAACGATAATTAATGACCACTGTACCAAAACGATGAGGTGTACAAAATACATCCAGCTGTTATTCTCCAAAACGTCCAAATCGATAAATAAACGGACAATAAATGCCGTTAAACCCATCAGCAAGAGCCAAATAACAAACAACCAATCGCTGGGTTGAGAATGCTTACTAATTTCTTTATTCTTTTGAATACGACTTTTCACGAAATCGAAGGTAACCACAAAAATAATAGCACTTTCAACATAGCCAAGTATTATTATAAAGAGGTTATGCGTTTCGAACCAATTTAAAAATACTGTAGTAAAGAGTAAGCTCAGATAGCCTAAAACAAGAATAAAATGTTCAAACCAACGAAACTGATTATCATCACATCCCAAAGTTCTTTTTTGAGTAAACATATGGACGATAAGATCTCCCAAAGCTTTAAAATACAAACCTATAGAAGCTTTGACACCTGGTTTATACATGCTCAACCACCACATATGTATAATATTTGGAAGTAGAATTATAGTAAAAACCGATCCGATGGCAAGCATCTCAAACAAATGCCCTTGTGGCATAATGACTTCTAAATTGAAGCTTTCAGAATAGCCAAACCAAATGACTAAAGCAGCCAGTCCCAAAAAGGCAATGATGGAGGCTGTTAAAGATTTATAGAGTAATCCCGACAATCCGGTCCAATCGTATTTAGCGATGAGATAACGCCTTAAAGACATCATCAATTCACCTGGATCTGCTTCTCGGGGGCAGGTTGTGCTGCATTCTCCACAATAATAGCAAAGCCAAGGATCGAGGGAGGATTTTATTTCATCTTCTAGGCCCAAAACACTGACGCGAACCATCGTTCGTGGAAAGGAATTATCTTCATCAGAGAGTGTACAAACTGCCGTGCAATTTCCACAATTATAACAAGCATTAGGGTCAAAAGCCCCATAATCTCTTAGTTCTTCTGTAAAATCAGGATTTATCCTAGCCATTACTTTTTATTTTATATGTAAAATATTCATCCATATCGTCTATTTCACCGGTTTCGACGAAACCGTATTTTAATAAACTCATCAACTGGTACATCACTTCATTTGTTTCCAGCTCAAGCACTTTTGCGAGTTGAGGTACCGTTTTTTCTCCATCTTTTAAAGCTGTGAGAAGCGCCCTTTTTTTCTTATTAAATTTTTTCAGCTCTTCTTTTGCTTGTTCTGAAACCGGCCGTTTTTCCTTTAGATATTTTGCCGTTTTTCCTTTTTCAACTTCCATAATTCTAATTTTTAAACTTGAGGAACTAAAGCATCAATCATGTTCTCCATATCCACGTCAGTTAAGCCTATCAAATTGATTGCATTGGTAGGACATACAGGTAAACACATGCCACAACCTTTACACACAGTACTATTTACTTTTACAATAAATTTACCGCTTTTTTCCACTTTTTCAAAAGCGCTATAAGGGCAAGCCTCTTCGCATTTACCACAATAATCGCAAGCATTTTCGTCAACCATAGCCACCGTAGGCTCCAAGGCAAGTTCTCCAGAATTGATTAAGGAAAAGGATTTCGTTGCCGCCGATAAAGCAGAATTCATCGATTCCATAATGTTCTTTGGCCCTTGACTAGCACCTGCAATGGTCACCCCATCAATAACAGTTTCTACCGGACGTAATTTCATATGAATTTCATTGAAAAATTTGTCTCTACCTTTTGGTACTTTCAACAGATTTCCAATGGAATTATCTTTACGTGGTACCATTCCGGTGACCAATACAACCAAATCAGCAACTACTTCAAGCTCTTTATCTTTTGTTAGGACATCTTTAATTCTCACAATAGTTTCGTCTCCAACTCTTTCCACTTTTGGAGGATCATGTTCAAAGGATTGAAGATAAATATCACCTAAACGAGAAGACTCATCGTAGAGTACTTCTTGCTTTCCATAAGTTCTAATTCCGCGATTGAAATGAAAATTATGTACTTTCTTGAATTTTTTCTTTACATCAATGGCTGCATGTATGGTTGCCGTGCAACAATAGCGAGAGCAATACTTATTTTCTCCATCTACTTGTCGGCTACCCACGCAATAGATATAAGCAATGTTTTTCACTTCTTTTCCATTATACATTAACTTATCGTCACAATAATGAACTATCCTTTTGAACTGTTGCAAGGTGACTACATTATTTATTTCGCCATAGCCAAATTCTCCTTTCTTTGGTTCATAAGGATCAAAGCCTGTTGCTAGTAAGACGGAACCAACATTGATATTCAAATATTCGGTTTGTTGACTAAAATCAACCCCATTACATACCTTCTCACATTCGCCACAACGGGTGCAATTTTTCATATCGACAGCAGGTAATTGCGGATACTCACTAGGATAATTGTGATAAATCGCTTTGCGTGTTGTGATATTAAAATTGAACTCATCGGGAACCACAACCGGGCAAACATCTATTGCTTTTTGAAGTTCACCTTGGGCACATGAAAGCTTAAAATGACGGGGTGTTATCTTTACTTTCAACTTGAAATTTCCTACATTTCCACTGTTTTCAATCACTTCGGCTCCGGTGAATAAAGTCACATGTCGGTGTCTCATCACTTCATCGTAAAGACGCGTTACCAGCTCTTTTCCGGTTTCTTCGCTCACAAACAGATTGTCCCATTGTGCAACACGTCCGCCAACAAAAAACTCTCTTTCGATTAGAAAAACTTCCGAACCGGCTTCGGCCAATTCAATAGCAGCTCTCATTCCGGCTACTCCCGCTCCAATAACGGCTACAGCCTTAATCGATTTCACTTTAATTGGTTCCAAAGCCTCCGAATTTCGAACTTTGGCAATAGTTGCTTTTACAATTTTAATGGCTTTTTCTGTAGCTCCCAATTTATCATCAGAATGTGCCCATGAAACTTGTTCACGAATATTGGCATGCACATAATTATATTTATTCAAACCCGCTCTTTCAGTAACGGCTCTAAAAGTTAAGAGGTGTAATTTAGGAGAACAAGAAGCAACAACAACTCCGTCGAGACCTTGGTCTTTAATATCATCAACCATTTCTTTCTGATTTGAATCGGCACAAGCAAACATGGTTGTTTTGGCTAAATAAACGCCTTCATCATTCTCTACGGCTTTTCTGACTTTTTCCACATCAACATAGTCGGAGATATTACCACCACAATGGCAAACGTATACGCCTATTTTATTTTTCATATTGTATTCTCCTTCCTTAAATAACTTGTAGCTTCAGCCGAAGCGGCTCCACCTGATAAAATGGAATCAGGGATATCCATAGGACCCGATGCCGTACCAGAAACAAAAACTCCTTCAATGCTTGTCTTGGCCGGACTAGCCAAAATATCCGCCTGATCAATAAAATTGAAAGGATCCAATTTTAGTCTTTCATTATCAAAAACTTCTTCCATACCCAGATTCGGCAATATGCCAACAGACAAGACAACCATATCGTGTTCAGCTTCTTTTACTACACCAGCTTCTATATCTTCGTAGCGCAAAATAAGATTCCCATTTTCTTTTTCGGTAATCTTGCCTACTTTGCCTTTCATAAACTCAACACCCATATCTTGAGCCTGGCCATAAAACTCATTGAATCCTTTTCCAAAAGCACGGATATGAAGGTAATAGATGGTTACATCAGCCATGGGTAGAGCACCCATAAGAAGTTGCGCTTGTTTAATGGAATACATACAACAAATCTGAGAACAGATTGGGTTTCCGACTGATTTATCGCGTGATCCTGTACATAAAACATAGGCAATATTATCAGGCATCTTACCATCGCCGGGCCTCAACACCGTATTAAATGGACGAGTAGGTGCCAATTCACGTTCCATCTGCATGGAAGTAATTACATTTTTATATTTTTCGTAACCATAACGCGGAATTTTTAAAGGATCAAACAATTTAAACCCTGTCGCCGTAATTACAGACTTTATTTTTACCAAATATTTTATTTCAGTTTGTGTAAAATCGATACAATTAGGCGGACAAACCTTTTCACAGGCACCACATAAAATACAACTTTCAATATCGATAGCAGCAGCACGCGGACTAGCAATGCTGAAAGGGATATAAGCTGCTTTCCGCCCAACTAATCCATATTGATATTCGTCGGAAACGCTGACTGGACAAGCCTCTTCGCAAAGTTGACAACCGGTACAAGCATCCACATCAACATAACGTGGCTTTTGCAAGACAAGGGCATCAAATTTATGCTCACCTTTTTTACTTATTTTCAATGGTTCAGCACCGGTAAACACGGTAATATTTGGGTGCCGAGCGATTTCAGATACTTTAGGCGTTGTAATACAAGCCGCGCAATCCAATGTGGGAAATACTTTGCTTAATAAAATCATTTTGCCGCCAATAGACAGTTCTTTCTCTACCAGCAATACTTTATAACCGAGGTTTGCAAGGTTCAAAGCTGACTCACCGCCAGCGATTCCACCACCAACAACCAATACATCGTATTCCAGTGTTTTAATATTTTCCTGCATCATAATTAATTTGAGGATTTACCTAAATATTCTGAAAAACTCTTTACATGTTTCACAAAAGCTTCGCTGCATACGGAACAAATGGCCGCCATTTTCAAACGTGCCGGATCTATTCCTTTGTCTTTGAGCATTTCTTGAGTTATCCGCATCAATTCACCCGTCTTTGTCGTACAAGACTCGCCATAGGGACAATCTGTACCATCGGCTGCAATAAAAACGCCATCAAAGCCTTGCTCAAGTGCATGCATGATCCAGCGGGGTTTAACCGCACTTGAGCAAGGAATTGGGATAGTGTAAACCGTAGGCGGATAATGTAATTTTAACAATCCCGCCATGTCAATAGCCGGATCCGAGATTTTTTCTGTAGAAAAAACTAAAATCTTTGGGCTATTATTTACTTTTCCACCTGCCATAATTATTTTCTTAAAATAATTTTATAATAACCTGAATCTTCAATGGTTCCCAGGTATTCAAAACCTTTTTTGGTACACCATTTAGGAATATCGCGTCTTGTCCCTTCATCTGCTGAAAGCACTTCCATTATTTGTCCTTTTTCAATCTGACCGATGGCTTTTTTTGCTGCCAATAATGGGCCTGGGCAAGATGTTCCACGAGCATCTACCGATTTATCTACTTTTACTTGTACTAATTCTTCTGCTGTCATAATCTTCTATTTTAAATCTATTAATAATTTTACTTTTTTAAATGAAAAGCTGAATACTACTTTCGCCTGCATCGGCTAAAAAGGTAGCAACACCACAGTAACCCAGATTTGGGTAATCGATCATTTCTTCCTTTTTAAAACCCATGAGATCCATGGACATTTCACAAATATCGATATGAATTCCAAGTTCGGCTGCAGTGGCTAGCATTTCTTCGGGAGAAGCTATATTTTTTTGCTTCATAATCCCTTTTATCATGTCTTTTCCAAGACCTTCCATATTCATTTTTGATAATTTCAGCTGACTAATCCCATGAGGAAGCATAGCACCAAACATTTTGGATTTCATGTCTTTCCCTTTGACCTTTTTGTTCTTATCGCGTAAAGCGCTAATACCCCAAAAAGTGAAAAACATTTTAACCTCTGTGTCCATAGCAGCTGCTCCAACGGCAATAACTAATGAGGCCAACATTTTATCGAGATCACCAGAGAAAACAACCATTGAAAGCTGATCTTTTCTTTGACTTTGAAGCTGCGTAATTTTTTTCTCCAGCTCTTCAACTCTTACTTCAATTTCTTTAGACATAATAAACTTTTTTAAACCAATTTAGATGAAGAGATTCACATCTGCTTCTTCTGCTGAAGTAATGTATTCACCAATTCCACAGATATCATCGGCTAAATCGATAAAATCATCCAGTTTATAGCCGTTCCATACTTTACCAGCAAAACCACAAATATGTACTTTTACATTGGTCATTTCTTTAGCTGTTTTAAAAGCTTCTGTCCAATGGGGTGTATTTAAACGATTTAACGAAGCCAAGAACTCATCCTGTTTATCGGTGATCTCTGCAACACGTTCGTTAGTCATTGCATTTTCTTTCTTAAAAGCAAAGGCAGCCTGTAATAAAACATAGATTTCAACGTCCATATCCTCAGCAGCAGCTCCACCAAGAATAACACCAGCAGCCGTTAATTTGTCAACGCTACCGGTATAAAGTGCTAATGTTAATTTTTTGTTTGCCATTTTCTTTTCTCCTTTTTAGATTATTGTTATTTATTTAACACGACAAAAGTACTATGCTAACTTTAGTCCAACAAGAAAATGACTGTGAGTTTGCTTTCGGAATAATGTGATATACATCACATTATTTTTTACTTTTGTTATTGAAAAATTGCTAGACAGAACTTGACCTCTGTTCTAGTGAAGGATAGATTAATTTGAGAGGAAATGGAAAATAAAAATTGCTCCTTATGCTTATTTAAATCAAAAGCTGCCAAAAATTTAAGCGACCCGGAATTGAAGCAGATGGGAAATAGTTGTGCAGAAGTAGTTTTTCGGAAAGGCGATACTATTTTTAAAGAGAATGCGCTTTCTTCCAATATTATATATCTTCAAAAAGGCTTGGTAAAATTACTGATTGAAGGTCCGCATCAGACGCAGATTCTACGTCTAAAAAAAGCACCCTGTTATCTTGGTCTTCCAACAACTATGGGGGATAAGGTAAATCATTATTCAGCAGTTGCTATAGAGCCAACAACAGCTTGTTTCATTGATATCAATACTTTCAAGAATCTACTGAAAATAAATCCCGACTTTTCTTTCGAAATTATCACGGAGCTTTGCAGGAATGAATTGGAACAATTCCATCGCTGTGTAAAACTAATACAGAATCAAATTTATGGCCGCTTAGCTAATCATCTGTTGAACTTGTCGACCGAAGTATATGAATCAACTGAATTTAAACTTCCATTAACGCGTAATGAAATTGCCGACCTTGTTTGTACCAGTCGGGAAACGGTTAGCCGACTTCTTTCCGATTTATCCAAAGAAAAAATCATTCAAGTGGATGGAAAACAAGTCCGAATTCTGAATCAAGCCCTTTTGGAAAAAATTAGCGATAAAGGTTAATAATACCAACAACAATCCTAAATAACCGATATAAACAGTTTCTTTTCTCCTTTTTTCTCATCAAAAAATATTTCCATAAAAAGGCGATTAAAAGATTTTGTGATTCAAAAAAGAAAAAAACAATTCTATTTATTTATCAGTCATTTGGAATTATAATTGGTATTATAATCCTTTTCCGTGGCAATGTTTAAATTTTTTACCGCTTCCACAAGGGCAAGGATCGTTTCGCCCAACCTGTTTCTCTACTTTAATGGGTTGTGGTTTTTGCTTTGTTTGTGTATTGGAATTTGATTGAGAGAGTAAATCATCGCGACCTTCTTTTAGGTTCCTATTGATTTGAGGTAGTTTTGCTTCGCGCAAGGTGGTTTGCTGTTTTGGTAAATCTCCTTTAATCAAAAAACTACTGATCTCTTTATTGTTTAGCTGAACCATATCTTTAAAAAGATTAAAAGATTCGAATTTGTAAATCAAAAGAGGGTCTTTTTGTTCGTAAGTAGCATTTTGAACCGATTGTTTCAAATCATCCAATTCACGTAAATGTTCTTTCCAAGCATTGTCAATAATGCTGAGTGTAAGTCCTTTTTCAATAGAAAGCGGAATTTCTTTTAGGCTGTCATTATATGCTTTTTCCAGATTAGTAATAATATTATGTATTTTTATACCATCCGTAATTGGAATCGCAATATTTTCGTAAGTTGTATTATTGTCAAGCACATCTTTTATTACAGGATATACTTTATTAGCTATGGCAATCGATTTCTCTTTATAATTTTTATAAACCAGATCAAAAATTTGTTGAGTAAGTTCTTCTTCATTGCTGTTTGCAAAAGTTTTGCTATCAAAAGGAGCATCAACTAAAACAGTCGTAAGTAATTCCATATTAAAACCTTCGTAATCTGCTAAGTCTTTATATTCCGCAACCAATTGTTCGATATAATCGTAGAGCATGTTGGAAATATCAATAGCCAATCGTTCACCGTAAAGTGCGTGTCTTCTTTTCTTATAGATGGCTTCACGTTGAGTATTCATTACATCATCGTATTCGAGCAAACGTTTACGAATGCCAAAGTTATTTTCTTCAACTTTCTTTTGTGCTCGCTCAATAGATTTGGTAATCATGGAATGCTGAATAACTTCTCCTTCTTCCAATCCTAATCTATCCATAATTTTAGCAATTCGTTCCGAACCGAACATACGCATTAAATTATCATCCAAGGCAACAAAGAACTGAGAACTTCCGGGATCTCCCTGACGACCCGCACGTCCACGGAGCTGACGGTCAACGCGACGCGATTCGTGACGTTCCGTACCAACAATAGCTAAACCGCCGGCTTTTTTAACTTCTTCGGTAATTTTAATATCTGTACCACGACCCGCCATATTGGTTGCAATAGTTACAGTTCCGGCTTTACCTGCTTGAGCAACAATGTCGGCTTCGCGTTGGTGTAATTTAGCATTCAATACATTGTGATTGATTCCTTTACGATTAAGCATTCGGCTCAATAATTCCGAAGTTTCAACAGAAGTAGTACCCACCAAAACAGGTCGGCCTTGTTCTACAAGGCTAACAATTTCGTCAGTAACTGCATTGAATTTTTCGCGAGTTGTTTTAAATACAAAGTCTTCACGATCATCACGAGAAATAGGTCGATTGGTTGGAATAACCACAACATCTAATTTATAAATATCCCACAATTCTCCTGCTTCCGTTTCTGCAGTACCCGTCATTCCGGAAAGTTTACTGTACATACGGAAATAATTTTGAAGTGTAACAGTTGCATAGGTTTGGGTGGCAGCTTCAATTTTAACGTTTTCTTTGGCTTCTATAGCTTGGTGTAAACCATCAGAATAGCGTCGACCTTCCATAATACGACCGGATTGTTCATCAACGATTTTAATTTTATTGTCGATGATTACATATTCAACATCAATCTCGAAGAGTGCGTAAGCTTTTAATAGTTGGTTGATTGTATGTACTCGTTCTGATTTTATTGCATAATTCCGTAGAAGTTCACTTTTTTGCTGTGATTTTTCAGTGGCATTTAGGTCTTTTTTCTCGAGGTCTGCAATATCGGCTCCAATATCGGGTAAAATATAAAAATCAGCTTCGTCGTAAGATGAAGTCATCAAATCAATTCCTTTATCCATTAAGTCGATAGAATTGTGCTTTTCATTGATAACAAAATAAAGTTCGTCATCAATGATATGCATGTGTTTGTTTTGCTCAGCCATATAGAAGTTCTCGGTCTTTTGCATGAGAGTTTTCATTCCAGGCTCACTTAAGAACTTAATTAGGGCTTTATTTTTTGGTAATCCGCGATAAGCTCTAAAAAGAAGCTCGCCTCCTTTTTTCTCTTGCTTATCATCGGGATTATTGCCGAGTATTTTTTTTGATTCGGCAAGAATGGAAGCTACCAACTTTTTTTGTGCTTGATATAAACGCTCGATATTTGGTTTTAGAGTTTCAAATTCTTGGTTATCACCTTTAGGTGTTGGCCCCGAAATAATCAAAGGCGTTCTGGCATCATCAATCAAAACGGAGTCAACCTCATCCACAATAGAAAAATTATGTTTGCGTTGAACTAATTCGTCGGGATTGCTTGTCATATTATCACGTAAATAATCAAAGCCAAATTCGTTATTAGTTCCGTAGGTTATATCGGCTAAATAAGCTTTGCGACGATTCTCGGAATTTGGTTCATGTTTGTCAATACAATCTACTGTTAAACCATGGAATTCGAATAACATGCCCATCCATTCAGCATCACGCCTAGCTAAGTAATCGTTCACCGTAACTAAATGTACGCCATTACCGGGAAGCGCATTTAAATAGACAGGTAAGGTAGCTACCAAAGTTTTTCCTTCACCAGTGGCCATCTCGGCAACTTTTCCATCGTGTAAAACAATTCCACCAATAAGCTGAACATCGTAATGAACCATGTCCCATTTGATCAGGCTACCACCAGCCATCCATTCATTCTTATAATAAGCCTTTTCTCCACGAATGGTTACGTTGTCCATTTTAGCCGCTAAATCTCTGTCATGTTCAGAAGCTGTTACCTCCACTTCATTGTGGTCTTTAAAAAGAGCGGCTGTTGCTTTTACAACCGAAAATGCTTCTGGAAGTATTTCATCGAGTGTTTGTTGTGTAATCTCGTATTGTTTTTCAATCAGCTTATCTATTTGCTCGTAAATAGTTTCTTTTTCGTCAATACTAATCGTTTTATTTTCTTCGGCATCTAGTTTTAAATGATTGATTTCGTTTTCAACTTCTTGAATGGCTTCTTGGATATACTGTTTAAATTCAAGCGTTTTGGCTCGTAACTCATCCGCATTTAATAAGGAAATCTGTTCGTAAGCAGCTAAGGTTTTCTTAAGTATTGGCTCAATAACTTTTATATCGCGTTGGGATTTAGTTCCCATTAATTTTTTAATAAATTGCTTCATCTTTTTTGTTTTAAATCCTTTACCAGAAGAAAACACTTAATGATTATCAATCCAATAATTGAAAATAGTTTGATTGATTGTGTTTGTTTCTATATATTTCTCTTTTCCAATTGCTAATTGTACAAAAACCATTCATTTAATAAAGGGCTGTCTAATTGGCAGTATCGTTTGCAAAAATAGAAAATATATTTTGTTAATATGGAGAAGAAAATACACTATAATGCGTATAATTTTTGTTAAGAAGTATGTTTAAAAGTTCATAATTCATCTGTTTAATTGCATTCTTTTATTGTCGACTTTTGCTAAAAGGATGAAAATCGTTTTTCGGTTTGTTACTTCTCCTATTCTTATTTTTTTAAACACAATTTGCGGCGTTATTGCTTTCTCGTTTAAGTGCCTATTTACAGATGATTGCATCAATAGGATATATTTAATTATGTTTATTTATTGTGTGATTTATTTTGTTTAAAATACATATTTACAGGGGCTTTTGTTGAGAAATTAATAAATTCTAACCGGAGACTCTTTTTTTAGTTTGGCCAGAGTATAGCGAAAAAATAAATAGAATGCAAGGGTAAAAAAATATTTATTCCCACATTTTTACCTACATTTTTGTCTTGTTCAAATGAGATATACAAATTCTTCTGAATGAGCTCGAAAAGTTAACCCAATTTTTTGATATAAATATTTTTTATAAAAAGTAGTACTTTAAATTTTGCGCTAATCACTGAAAATGGAGAAAAATCATAATGTAGTTTGGGATAATTGTTTAAGCTTTATTCGTGACAATGTAAATATACAAGGGTATAAAACTTGGTTTGAACCTATTGAGCCTTTAAAATTAGTTAATAATGTTTTGACCATTCAGGTGCCAAGTCAGTTTTTCTATGAATGGCTGGAAGAACATTATATTAAACTAATTCGTATGGTTATTAAAAAAGAACTTGGAGCTAGTGGGCGTTTGGAGTATAGTATTATTATGGATAATTCTCAACCCGGTCAGGATAAAAAAAGCATCAAGTTACCTACTTCTAGTAAAGGAGCTGTTAATAATCCTTCTGTATCAATGCCTTATACTACGAATAGAGGAAAGACAAAAGATATTCCAAATCCATTTATTATTCCCGGAATTAAAAAGGTAAAAGTAAATTCTCAATTGGTTGAATCCAATTCCTTTGCTAATTTTATCGAAGGAGATAGTAATCGGCTGGCACGTTCTGCAGGTTATGCTGTAGCTGAAAATCCAGGGAAAACATCTTTCAATCCTTTATTCTTATATAGTCCAACAGGTTTAGGTAAAACACATTTATCACATGCCATTGGTTTACAGGTTCGTGAAAATTTTCCTGACAAAACAGTGCTTTATTTGCATTCCAATCAATTTATTTCTCAGTTTATTGATAGCATTCGGAATGGTAATCAAAATGATTTTATTCATTTCTATCAAATGATTGATGTGTTGATTATCGATGATGTGCATTTGTTGGCTGGTAAAGAAAAAACATTGGATGTTTTCTTTCAGGTATTTAATCACTTGCATCAAAACGGAAAGCAAATTGTGATTACTTCCGACATTCCACCTGTTGAGCTTACAGGTTTTAATAATCGTTTAATATCTCGTTTTAAATGGGGGCTTGCTGCCGATTTACAAACTCCTGATTTAGAGATGCGTATTGCTATTATCCAAAAGAAATTATACAATGATGGCATTGAAATGCCGCAAGATGTAATCGAATATTTAGCCTATAGCATTACGAATAGTATTCGTGAACTGGAAGGCGCTTTAATTAGCATAATGGCGCAAAGCTCTTTGAATAAAAAAGAAATTAACATCGATCTTGCCAAGCAGATTATTGACAAATATGTAAAATCGACTAACCGTGAAATTTCAATAGAATATATTCAAAAAGTAGTTTGTGAATACTTTAGTCTTCCGTTGGATGTTATTAATAGCAAAACGCGTAAACGCGAAATAGTACAGGCGCGTCAGTTAGCTATGTTTTTCTCCAAAAAACACACAAAATCGTCTTTGGCAACTATTGGACAACATTGCGGAAATAAAGATCATGCAACAGTTTTACATGCCGTTAAAACAATAAACAACTTAGTTGATACCGATAAAAAGTTTAGAACTTATGTCGATGATCTGGATAAAAAGATAAAATTGCAATAAAAAATCAAAATGTCGGTTTCTGCCGGCATTTTTTGTTTTAGCGATTAATTTTTGGTTGAGAATGCCTATCTTAGCCATACAAAATTAGAATCTGTGAAAGCGATTATTCTTGCAGCAGGATTAGGTACCCGATTATTTCCACTAACTAAAGACAAGCCAAAAGGACTTGTTTTGGTTCAAGGAAAACCTTTGATTCAATATCAATTAGAAAAACTGAAAAAAGCTGGTTTTTCTAAAGTGCTAGTCAATATTCATCATTTTGGAGAACAGATTGTTTCGTTTTTAAAAAAGAATGATTTTTTTGAAATGGATATTCAAGTTTCTGATGAGCGTACTCAACTTCTGGATACCGGTGGCGCTTTACGAAAAGCCGCTGATTTTATTCGGGGTGAGGAGCCTGTTTTAATTCACAATGTGGATGTGTTAAGTACTCTTTCGTTGGAAGAAATGTATAATAATCATAAACTTACCGGAGCTTTGGCAACATTGGCCATACGTAAAAGGGAGACATCACGTTATTTGTATTTTAATAATCAAAACCAACTTTGTGCCTGGAAAAACTTGACAACAGGAGAAACAAAAGGGGATTGGACGGATAAAAATTTAGTAGAAGCGGCTTTTTCAGGAATTCATATTATTTCGCCCGGCTGTATTGAATTATTTCCAAACAGAGAAGTTTTTTCTATCATCGATTTCTATATTAGTATTTCAAAATCACACTTTGTTAGTGGGTATTTTCATGATAAATCGATTTGGTTGGATGTTGGAAACCCGGAAACTTTGGTCAAAGCCGAAAAATTAAAATTGTAAAGATGGTTTCAAATACTCCAACACGTTTCCTTGAAGAAGTAATCGATAAATTATTAATCGAATACCCCGAAAATTTTAGTCAGCTTTGCCTCATTACACCAAATCGTAGAGCTCAGGTTTTTATTAAAAACCATTTGAAGGAAAGGGGAATTCCCATGTTGCTTCCCACACTTTTTTCTATCGATGACTTTATTCAACATTTGTCGCCCTACACTGTTTTTGATAATGTAGATTTGAGTTTTGAGCTGTATGATGTCTATAAAAAATTGGAAGGGGAGAAAGCACAATCTTTTGAGTCCTTTATCCAATGGGCACCTGTGCTGATAAATGATTTTAATGAGATTGATATGCATTTAGGAGATGCCAATGCATTGTTCTCCTATTTAAGCGATGATTATGCCATTAGGGAATGGAATTTAGGAATAAAAGATTTAACTGATTTTCAGAAAAATTATTTGGCCTTTTTTCATAAGCTAAATGATTATTATCAATATTTCACGCAAAAAATCTTAGGTCAACGAGCAGCCTACAATGGCTTGGCTTATCGATATGTTGCGGAACATATTTTGTCACTAATGACTAATCAGCATTGGGATAAATTGATTTTTGTCGGTTTTAATGCCCTAACCCTTGCTGAAGAAAAAATTATCCGTAGCCTATATGAAGCAAAGCAAGCAGATTTGTTTTGGGATGTGGATGAGTATTATTTCTCTAATAAAAATCAAGAAGCAGGTCTGTTTTTGAGAAAATATGCGAGTTGGTATAAATTTGATAAAGCGACTTTAGGAACTCATTTCCGTCAGCCAAAAAAAATAAAGGTGATTGCTGTTCCAAAGTCAATAGGACAAGCTAAAATAGCAGCGGAATTGCTAAGCGAAAAATTAGCTTTGAATAGTTTAGTGGAGGAAAAACTGGCCAATACAGCACTTGTGTTAGCTGATGAAAACCTATTGATGCCTGTAATTAATAGTCTGGATGCCGATGTGTTATCAGAAACCAATGTTACCATGGGTTATCCTTTAAAAAATACAGCGGCTCATTTATTGTTCCGTTTGTTTTTTAGGCTTCAGTTTACGGGTCAGCGACAACAAAAATTAAGAGGTCTTTCTCGTATTCGATTCTTAAATGAAGATGTGTTGCAGCTGATACAAAATCCATTGATAGCAGATTTCTTCGGAAAAAATCCCGAAATTATTTCTGATATAAAAGGACAACTTTATTGGACTCCTCTGGAGCTGCAAGAGTTAGGTGTTCGATTAGGCAACAGTAGTTTCTCCTTTTTATTTGTCGATTTTGAAAATAAAGCTGAGAGAGCCATTCAATTTTTTCAAGAATTGATTGCTAAATTTTCAATCATTTATCAATCTGGAGATCAAGATTTGCAATTGCGATATTCCTCCGATTGGGAAGCCCTAATGCTTTATAATCGCATCTTAAATCGTTTATTTGATCGGATTCAAAAATATGGTTTTCCGAATAATTTACAGGAGTTCAAAATTGTTTTTGAGCAATTGATAGGAAATCAAAGCCAAGCTTTTCATGGAGAGCCCCTTAAAGGATTACAGCTTATGGGTTTGCTCGAAACGCGGGTACTCGATTTTGAAAATTTAATTATTTTATCTGCAAACGAAGATGTATTGCCTTCTGGAAGAATGTCCAATTCTTTTATTCCGGTGGATATCAAACGAAAGTTTAATCTTCCAACATATAAAGAAAAGAATGCCATTTTTGCTTATCATTTTTATCGTTTATTGCAGCGAGCTAAAAATGTCTATTTACTTTATAGCACAACGGCAGGCAAGCTTTTAGGAGGAGAAAAAAGTCGGTTTATTACTCAATTAAAATTGGAATTACCCGAGTACAATTCGCAATCGAGTATTCAGGAACAACTGTATAATTTTAAAGAAATTCATCCCAACAATAGATTGGAAATAAGCATTGCAAAAGTTCAGGCCATATTAGAAGCATTAACAAAGATTGCTGAGAAGGGCTTTTCACCAACAGCACTAAACACCTATGTGAGCTGTTCTTTAAAATTTTATTTCAAGCATATTTTGAAAATTAAAGAGCCCGAGCATGAAGAGGTTTTTATAGATGATCGCTTGATGGGTAATATTATACATCATACGCTTGAGCGTTTGTATATGCCTTTTGTGGGAAAATCAATCAATCCAGAAGATATTTCCAATATAGAAAGCCGGATGGTTGAAGAAGTTCAGCGACAAGCAAAAGCGGAGGTGAAAGGACAAGTGCTCGATTCGGGACAAAATCTTCTTACTTTAAAAGGAATAGAAAGATATCTGGAAAGATTTTTTGAAGTAGAAAAAAGTTTGCTGGAAAAAAATTTAAAAAGTGGAGGTAATTGGACTCTTTTAGGTTTGGAACAGAGATTGGAAAAAAGCTTTTCCCTACCACAAAAAAACTTAGAAATAAAGATTTATGGTTTTGCTGATAGAATAGATCGATGGAATAGAATGGTGCGCATAATTGACTATAAAACAGGATCGGTACAGGGAAACGTGTTAAGTAAAATTCAATTTGAAGAGCTGTTTAAGGATGTAAAATACGAAAAAGCAGTTCAGCTTTTAAGCTATGCATGGTTGTTAAAAGAACGTTTTCCGAAAGACGAATTGCAAAGTGCAATCATCGCTTTACGCAATGTAAATAATCCTTATGTGTTTTTTGATAAGGCCATGGAAGAGCCCTTGTCAGATGAGAAATTAGCCTTGTTTGAAAATGGTTTATTGGAATTATTCGATGAGCTTTTCGATGAAAAAATTCCTTTTGTACAAACCACCGAGATGCAAAATTGTCAGTATTGCCCTTATATTAATATTTGTCTAAAATAAAGCCGATTGGTTTGTTTAAAAATCAATTAAAGAGCTCAATCAAATATTCCTTAATTTTGTCAAATGAATAAAGCCATCACAATTCAAACAAAAGAGTATTCCATTTTGCTTGGAGTAAATGCAGGCCAAGTTTTAGATACTTATCTGGAAACTAAATCCTATTCAAAATTGTTTGTTTTGATGGATGAAAACACTATGGAGTATTGTTATCCGGTTTTATCTTCCGATTCTGAAAATCTTTTGGAAGCCGAACTTTTGGTTATCAATGCCGGAGAAGAGAATAAAAGTATTGAAATTGCGACCCAATTATGGGAAAGTTTAACGGAAGAAGGCGCTGATAGACATTCTTTACTTATCAATTTAGGAGGAGGAATTATTAGTGATTTAGGTGGTTTTGTTGCATCAACCTTTAAGCGAGGAATGGATTTTGTAAATATTCCTACTACTCTGCTATCTATGGTGGATGCTTCTATTGGAGGAAAAACAGGAATTAATCTTAGTCATTTTAAAAATCAGGTTGGACTTTTTTCTACACCTAAACAAATCATCATTGACACACAATTTTTAGACACACTTCCGCAAGAACAAATAACTTCCGCTTATGCCGAAATGCTTAAACATGGGCTTATTGCTGATAAAAAATATTGGGAAGAACTGAGCGAATTAAAACAAGTTGAGCCAAAACATTTGATTCGACATATTGAAAAATCGATCCAAATAAAAAAGCAGATTGTTGATCAAGATCCTAGGGAAAAAGGCTTACGTAAAACGCTTAATTTTGGACATTCTATCGGCCATGCTATTGAGTCGTTTTTTATGGAATCTGAAACGCCATTATTACATGGCGAAGCCATCGCTCTCGGAATGCTCGCAGAAACATATTTGTCTGTGGAGATTTTAAATATGCCGATTGATCAACTCAAAAAGATTGAGCAAAATATTCGCTTGCATTATAGTTCTAAGTGTATTGTAAAAAGTCAGCTAAATGAGATTGCGAAATTAGTGTTCCACGATAAAAAGAAAGAAGGTGCTCAATTGAATTTTAGTTTATTAAAGCAAATTGGTCAATGCGAGATAAATATACAAGTCACAAAAAATCAGATCTTAAATTCTTTAAAATACCTTATCCATGGCTTTTCTAATTAAAAAGAAAGATCGCAGTTTAAAAGGGCGCATTCAATTACCTGCGTCAAAAAGCGAAAGCGCTCGATTGCTCATAATTGATGCTATTTTAGGAGCAGAAAATTTGGATATTGAGAACCTTTCAGAAAGTAACGATACAAAGTTATTGCAAGATTCACTGGAATCATTACTCAGATTAAAAGGGACTCATATTTCGCTAAATATAGATGTTCAGGATTCGGGAACTGCTATGCGATTTTTAACAGCCTTTGCAGCAGGTATTAATGTGAAATCCTATATTACCGGTTTTGAACGTATGAAACAAAGGCCATTGGGTATTTTAGTTGATAAATTGAGAGAGCTAGGTACAACAATTACTTATGTTGAAAAAGAAGGTTTTGCTCCCATTCTGGTTGAAGGAAAAAGACTCAAAGGAGGTGAAATTGAAGTAGATGCTACGGTGAGTTCTCAGTTTATTTCGGCTTTATTATTGATGGCGCCAAAAATGACGAATGGCTTGAGAATGAAATTGATAGGAGAAGTGAGTTCAGAGCCTTATATCAATATGACAATTAAAATCATGCAAGAATTTGGCATCGAAATCGAACGCAATGGCAATCTAATTTTCATTCAAAAACAACGCTATATAAATAAAAATACTTTCTGTATTGAGTCTGATTGGAGTGCAGCTTCCTATTGGTATCAAATGGCCGCTTTTGCAGATGAGGTTGATTTGATTTTGCTGGGATTGAAAGAAGTTAGCACACAAGGGGATAGTATTATTGCCAAATGGGCTACAGAATTTGGTGTTCAAACAAAATTTACAGAAGAAGGTGTTCACTTGAGTAAAACAAAGGCGGAAACCAAATCCTTGAAAATGGATTTTTATGCTAATCCCGATTTGGCTCAAACACTTATTGTTACTGCTGCCGGACTTCAAATTTCAGGAAAATTTACCGGATTAAGTAATCTCCGAATTAAAGAAACGGATAGAATAAACGCTTTGGTAAAGGAGTTAAAAGCTTTAAGAGCCGATATTTCGACTGATAATGACAATATAAAACTCGTGTCGGCTAAATTAGAATCAAAAAACAAAGTTCAGGTATATTCCGACCACAGAATGGCGATGTCTTTTGCTGCTTTGAGCATGCTTTTAGGAGAAATAAAAATCGATTCTCCATCTGTTGTCGCTAAATCGTATCCCAAATTTTGGGAGGATATGAAAACTGTAGGCTTTGAAATAGCTGAAATTTGAAATTACCGTTGGCATAAATGCATCACTTCTCTATCTATTTCCTTTGCTTTTTGAGGCTGTTGCTTTGTATTATTTTTAATTTTGTTATTTTATTTAAAATCATTTTAAATAAAGAGATTACTTTTGCCACTCTATATTTAGTAAATGCGAGTTATGGATAAATATTCCTATTTAAATACCAATCCGGAAGATATTGAAGAATTGTATCAAAAATTCCTCAAAAACCCTGAAAATGTTGAATTTGGTTGGCGCAAATTTTTTGAAGGCTTCGAATTTTCTAAGAAAGATTATTCGGTTGAATCCGATAGTGTTTCTTCATCAGAATACAAGGTGATTAATCTGATTGAAGATTATCGCAAGCGCGGTCATTTATTTACAAAAACTAATCCGGTTCGAAAAAGACGCCATTATGCTCCTTCGCTCGATTACCAAAATTACGGTTTGGTAAAAGAAGATTTGGAAAAGGTATTTGAAGCTGGAAAAAAAGTCGGATTGGGAGCTTCCAAACTAAAAGACATTATTCAAATGCTGGATCAAACCTATTGTGGTTCTGTTGCCGTTGAATATGTGTATATACGTAATCTGGATGAAATTGCATGGCTAAAGACAAAAATGGAAGAATCGAGAAATACGCCTTCCTTTTCGCATAATGATAAATTGAATATTTTAAATAAATTGACTCAGGCCGTTGGATTTGAGAAATTTATACATAAAAAATTTCCGGGACAAAAACGATTTTCGCTGGAAGGTGCTGAATCCTTAATTCCTGCATTGGATGCTGTTATTGAAGGGGGAAATAAGCTCGGAGTGAAAGAGTTTATGATTGGAATGGCGCATCGTGGTCGATTGAATGTGTTAGCCAATATTATGGGAAAGCCCTATCACCAGATTTTTAGTGAGTTTTCGGGGAACGAATATGAGGATTCCTTTTTGCTTGGCGATGTTAAATATCATTTGGGTTATACTTCAGAAACTAAAACGAATAAAGGAAAAGAGGTTGTACTAACACTTTCTCCAAATCCTTCGCATTTGGAAGCTGTTAATCCGGTTGTAGAAGGACTCACAAGAGCTCATATCGACAATCTTAAATCGGATACTACCGAAGATTCCATTGTTCCAATAATTATTCATGGAGACGCTTCTATTGCCGGTCAAGGCGTGGTTTACGAAGTGGCACAGATGTCGAAATTAAAGGGATATACTACTGGCGGCACTTTACATTTGGTTATCAATAATCAGATTGGTTTTACTACTAACTACCTTGATGCGCGTACTTCGACTTATTCTACGGATGTGGCTAAAACCATTCAAGCACCCGTTTTTCATGTGAATGGTGATGATGCCGAAGCCGTTGCTTTTACCGCTATTTTGGCCATGGAATACCGTCAAAAATTCCATAAAGATATTTTTATTGATTTATTATGTTACCGCAAATATGGTCATAATGAAGGTGATGAACCTCGGTTTACACAGCCGGTTTTGTATAAAGCCATTGAAAATCATGATGACCCACGAGTAATTTATGCGAAGAAATTAATTGAGCAAAAAGATATTTCCGAATCGGAAGCAAAACAAATAGAAACCGCTTTTTACGATTTATTGGAAGAGTCTTTAACAAGCGCCAAAAAAATTATCCGTGCTCATATTTCATCCTTTTTAGCAAAAGAATGGAAAGGAATTAAGAAAGCCAAAAAAGCTGATTTTGATAAATCACCTAACACAGGTGTTGACCTGAGCATTCTAAAAGATATCGCTGATAAAATCACAAGCCTGCCTGAAGACACAAAGTTTTTTAGAAAAATTGTTAGTCTTCAAAAAACACGAAACGATATGGTGTTTAAACACCAAAAATTGGATTGGGCCATGGGCGAATTATTTGCTTATGGGTCTTTGGTTCAAGAAGGATTTCCAGTGCGAATTAGTGGACAAGATGTGGAACGAGGCACTTTCTCGCATCGGCATGCCGTTTTTACTATCGACGATTCTGAAGAAACCTATACTCCACTTAAAAACATCAGTAAAACGCAAGCGCCATTTCATATTTACAACTCTTTACTTTCTGAATATGGAGTATTGGGTTTCGAATATGGTTACGCATTAGCTTCGCCTCATGAGTTAACTATTTGGGAAGCCCAGTTTGGCGATTTTAATAATGGAGCTCAAATTATTTTTGATCAATTTTTAAGTAGTGCAGAAGATAAGTGGAATGTAATGAACGATTTGGTAATTCTTCTCCCTCATGGTTTTGAAGGACAAGGACCGGAACATTCCAGTGGACGTATGGAACGCTTCTTAACACTTTGTGCCGAAAATAATTTTCAAGTAGTGAATGTGACCACGCCTGCCAATATGTTTCATGTCCTACGTCGTCAACTCAAACGCGAGTTCCGTAAACCATTGGTTGTGTTTACTCCAAAAAGTTTATTGCGACATCCTGAGGCGGTATCTGATTTAGTCGATTTTACGAAAGGTGGATTTAAAGAAGTTATTGATGATAGCAGCGCAGATCCGAAAAAAATTAAAAAAATAGCTTTCTGTACGGGGAAAATTTATTACGATTTATTGGATGAAAAAAGAGCACTAAAGAACGAAGATTTAGCCATTATTCGTTTGGAACAAGTCTATCCATTGCCTAAAAAGCAAATCAATCAGATTCTGACAAAATACAAAAATGCAGAATTAAAGATGTGGGTACAGGAAGAACCTTATAATATGGGAGCAAGTCCGTTTATCAGATCCGAACTTGACCAATTGAATTTATTCATTATAGCACGTCCTGCTACAGGCAGTCCCGCTACAGGTTCGAGTAAATTTCACCAAAAACAACAGCGAAAAATAATAGAAAAGACATTTGAGGAATGTAGAGATTGCTCTCGTATTGGTACTATTTGTAAAATGGCATGTATAGGAAATAATTGGCAAGCTTTTAATCTCGAAAATGAACAAAACAAATCAAAATGATTGTAGAAATAAAAGTACCCAGTCCGGGCGAGTCTATCACTGAAGTTCAAATTGCTTCCTGGTTAGTGGAAGATGGAAGTCTGGTTCAAAAAGATCAGGAAATTGCCGAAATCGATTCAGATAAAGCAACCCTAAGTATTTCTGCCGAAGTTTCCGGTAAAATTAAACTTTTGGCTGAAGAAGGTGATACCGTTGAAATTGGAACGGTGGTTTGCAGTATCGACAACAGCGTTAAAGTACCGAAAACAGCAGCCGTTGTTAAAACAAAAAAAGAAGATACTCCTGCTGAAAAAGAAGAGAAGTTAGCACCTGCTGTCGAAGAAAAATCTGTTGATCCAATGCCAAAGGAATCGGATATGCATATTTCGCCATTGGCTCGAAAGCTTATGGAAGAAAAGCATATCAGCGAAGCCGAGATAACAACGTTCTATAAATCGCTTCGTTTGGGAACAAAAGATGTGGAATTTTATTTAGAAGCCAAAGAGAAAACACCTCAAAAAGAAGTTTCTATAACATCAAATTCTTGGGGAGGAACACGCAATCAGGAAGCTAAAAAGATGTCGCTATTGCGGAAAAAATTGGCGCAACGTCTGGTTTCAGTTAAAAATGAAACGGCCATGCTCACTACATTTAATGAAGTGAATATGACGCCGATTATGGAAATTCGGAAAAAATATAAGGAGCAATTTAAAGAGCAACATGGAGTTGGTTTGGGTTTTATGTCGTTTTTTACAAAAGCCGTAACTGAAGCTTTGCAGCATTTCCCAAAGGTCAATTCTATGATTAATGGTGATGAAATAATCACTTACGATTATGCCGATATTAGTATTGCTGTCAGTTCTCCAAAAGGATTGGTTGTTCCCGTTATTCGTAATGCCGAAACCTTAAGTTTAGCTGAGATTGAGCAAACGATTAAAGCTTTGGCCATTAAAGCCAGAGATGGAAAATTAAGTATAGAGGAAATGACTGGAGGAACATTTACGATTACCAACGGTGGTGTATTTGGTTCTATGTTGTCGACTCCTATTATCAATCCTCCTCAAAGTGCTATTTTAGGTATGCATAATATTGTGGAGAGACCAATTGCTGTTAATGGTAAGGTAGAAATTCATCCAATTATGTATTTAGCTTTATCCTACGATCACAGGGTTGTTGACGGAAAAGAATCCGTTGGTTTTTTGGTTAAAGTAAAAGAGATGCTCGAAAATCCAGAGCGAATGCTCTTTGGAGGTAGTTCTCCGATTGAAAAATTATTAGGGGTATAGAAAAACATAAACATGTTCAGTTTCAAAGACCAAAACCCTGTCAGGTTTTGGAAACCTGTCAGGGTTTTGCTTTTATAAACGTGACAGGAATGTCTTTTTGAAATCTGACAGGGTTTATGATAGGTTTTTTCTTATTTTTGGTGGATTAAATCTATAACTATGACGCATCAATCTGTTGAACATAATAGTATTCGCTATCACGTTAGTGGTGAATCAGTTTACATCCACGATATGAAACTGAGCGAAAATGCTTTGATAGGTCATTTAGTTTACAGTTCTAAAGCCCACGCAAAAATAAAATCCCTTAATTGTTTTAAGGCAAAATCACTGGAAGGTGTTGTTTGTGTTCTTACCCATAAAAATATTTCAGGTATTAACCAAATGAGTCCAATTGCCAAAGATGAACCTTGTTTGGTTGAAAATGAAGTTTGTTTTATTGGAGCTCCTATCGCATTAATTGCGGCTATTACTATGGAAATTGCCATTAAAGCAGCTCAACTAATAGAAATTGAATACGAAGAACTCCCTGCCATTATTGGCTTGGAGGAGGCAATGGAAAAGGGAGAAACTTTTCAGGAAACACGTAAAATTGAAAACGGCGAATGGGAAAATGAAATTCAAAATGCGCAGTTTCAATTGATAGGCGATTTGCATACCGGTGGGCAAGAACATTGGTATTTAGAAACTCAAACCGCATTGGCAGTTCCACAAGAAGGGAAAGAAATGCTTGTGTATAGTTCTTCTCAGCATCCTGATGAAACACAAGCTGTAGTTGCTGAAATCTTGGGAGTTTCGCGTAATCTGGTTGAGGTGGAAGTCAAGCGAATGGGTGGCGCTTTTGGCGGAAAAGAAACACAAGCCAATCATATTGCAGCTTGGGCTTCACTGTTAGCACAGCATACGCAAAAGGTGGTCGAGATGCACCTGAGCAGAGATATTGATCAATTAACAACGGGGAAAAGACATCCATTTTATTCTACTTACGAAGTAGGTTTTGATGAAAAAGGGTTTATTTTGGGTTTAGATGTAATGCTTAATTCTGATGGAGGTTCTTCTTTAGATTTAAGTATGGCTATCCTGGAACGTGCTCTTTTTCATATTGATAATGCCTATTATTTACCTGCTGTTCGCGTTCAGGGACTGGTTTGGAAAACGAATATTCCATCCAATACGGCTTTTCGTGGTTTTGGAGGGCCACAGGGAATTGCTGTTATCGAAACCATTATCGATCGCATTGCGCGATTCTTAAAGAAGGATGCCGCGGAAATTCGTAAGCTTAATTTTTATGGCGAAAAAGAACGAAACATAACGCATTATGGTCAGAATATTGAAGTAAATCGACTGCCAAAGATTTATAAAAAATTGATAGATTCGAGCGATTATTTTAATCGGAGAAAGACCATTAACTTATTCAACTCGCAAAATGAATATATAAAACGTGGAATGGCCTTGGTTCCCGTAAAGTTTGGAATATCCTTCACAACTTCCTTTTTGAATCAGGCTGGTGCTTTGGTAAATATTTATCAAGACGGCAGCGTGAATGTAAATCACGGAGGAACAGAAATGGGGCAGGGCTTACATACAAAAATAAAACAGGTTGCTGCCGATATTTTAGGAGTGGATTTTGCTCAAATAAATATTACGGCCACAAATACATCCAAAGTGCCAAATGCCTCAGCAACTGCGGCTTCTTCAGGTACCGATTTAAATGGGATGGCGGTAAAAAATGCTTGTGATAAGTTGCTGGAACGATTATCTGTTGCATTTATCGAAATGTTTCCTGAAAGTAAAGAGTCTATTCATTTTGAAAATAATCTTGTGCAAGACGGAAATCATCAGGTTTCCTTTGCTGATTTGGTTCGGGCTGCATATATAAGTCAACATAGCTTAAGTGCTACAGGATTTTATAAAACTCCAGATATTCATTTCGATCGAGAAAAGGGGAGAGGAACACCCTTTCATTATTTTGCTTATGGTATGTCTGTTTCGGAGGTGGAAGTAGATATCTTGACTGGAAAACATCAGATTTTGCGTACTGATATTGTACACGATGTTGGAAATTCCATCAATCCGCTAATAGACAAAGGACAGATAGAAGGTGCTTTTGTTCAAGGTTTGGGTTGGGTTACTTCCGAAGAAATGAAATACGATAAAAATGGAAATTTATTAAACCATTCGCCTGATACCTATAAAATTCCGGCTATCAATGATATCCCTATAGATTTCAGAGTAGAATTGCTTGATGATGCTCCTAATCCTAATGTAATTAAAAAAAGTAAGGCGGTTGGCGAACCACCATTTATGCATGGTTTATCTGTTTGGTTGGCATTAAAAGATGCGGTATCTGCTGTAGGTAATCATCAATTTGATCTGGAATTTCAGATTCCGGCCACCCATGAATATATTGCTATGAGTTGCGAAAAATTAAAGAAGCAAATGAAGAAAAAAGAAGCGTAGCTTTCTTTTTTGGTATATTTGCACACAAAAAAAATAAAGAATGAAAAAAATTATAATGTTTTTTTTGGCTGTTTCGCTTGGATTTACGGCCTGTGATAAAACGGAAACAGATGCCGCAGCGCAATTAGAAATAGATAAAGGAATTATAGAAAACTATTTAGCCGATAATGATTTAACGGCACAGTCAACCGCTTCTGGTTTGTATTATATTATTGATAATCAAGGAGCTGGACTTAAACCTTCCCTGAGCTCAACAGTTACAGTTACTTATACCGGGAAACTTATTAACGGATCTGTTTTTGATAGTGGAACATCTAGCTTTCCACTGGTTGGGGTTATTCAGGGATGGCAAGAAGGTATTCCCTTGTTTAATGCTGGGGGAACAGGAAAATTGATTATCCCATCGGGATTAGGTTATGGTTCTGATAGCAGATCTTCAATACCAGCTAATTCGGTTTTAATTTTTGATATATATCTGGTAAGTGTTAAATAGTGTTTCATGAAAAAGACAAATCCGAAGGAATAATGCCAAAAGAGAGCCAGATTATTTCTTAACGTTGGTTTCCTGCTGCTCATTTGGATTTGAGGCTTATGTTTATCGATTTAAGAATCTTGTTCGTATTCATAAGAACGAGTTGGATAAATAAATTACTTCCCATAATACGTATTTTTTCTGCTCAGCCTAATCTTCAGATTAGGCTGGAGATTTCAATTTGTCTCTGACAAATAATTATCTAAAATGTGATACGGTCGGGAGACCACAATTTTCATCAAGCTTAATTAGAAATTAAGCTTAGCAGAAATTTGAAATTTATATCCCGCTAGGGATAAAAGATTGGTAGACAGGAATATATCCAAATTTAGTTTCGTCCCGTATGGGACGAGAGATTTTTCGGTAAGGTTTTTTTACCAAGCTTTTGCCTCTATGTTTGTTTATCAGACGGGGCGTGTCTTCAAGACACACTCCGTCTTAGTTCCATCCGTGCTAGAAAAAAAGCCCATCCACAAATGCAGATGAGCTTGTGTTATTATAGTCATACGATGACTAGAGTCATCGTATGACTAATCTTGGTCTATTCTCCCTTTTTATAAATAATAGCATTTATAACTACGTCATCGCCACCCATATTGATGGTCATGCCGTAAGGCTTATCATCA
>JAGGUP010000010.1 GCA_021158405.1 Bacteroidales bacterium | reverse complement strand
GATAAAGGGCTGTATGATGATGCCAGAGTTGTTTTGGGATATCAGAATATTGTGGAAAGCCGCAACAACCGGAAGTTTAGAAATGATCATATCAATCATCGCAAGGAAACAGTGGATATCTTTACGCTGAATGTGGATCTGGCAAAAAAACTGAATCGACACGAAATTAGATATGGAATAGATGCCTGGACGAATGATGTTAATTCTGAGGCCATTCAAGAGAATATCGTCAGTGGAGAGACTGTCCCGACAGATACCAGATATCCTGATGGCGGTTCCGTCATGCAAAGTGTAGCAGGCTATCTGACACATACCTTTGAGATAAATGATCAGTTTATCTTAACGGATGGTCTTCGTTTAAATCATATTCGTTTGCATTCGGAGTTTGATAATACCTCTTTCTTTCCTTTTCCTTTTAATGAGGTAACACAAAACAACACGGCCTTAAACGGAAATCTAGGTCTTATTTATATGCCGGAAAAAACGTGGCGATTTACTTTATTAGGTTCCACCGGATTTAGAGCTCCAAATGTGGATGATCTTAGTAAAGTTTTTGAATCGGTTCCGGGGACGGTAATCGTTCCAAATCCTAATTTAAGACCAGAATATACCTATAATGCTGAAATTGGTATTTCAAAAAGGATTAAAGAGGAAATTACTGTTGGAGGAACCGCATATTATACCTGGTATAGAAATGCTATAACGACTAATAAAGGGACTTTTAATGGTCAGGATGCGATTATGTATGAAGGAGTAATGAGTCAGGTAACGATGAATGTAAATGCAGCAGAAGCTTTTATATATGGTTTTAATGCCTATTTAAATGTGGATGTAACAGATCATTTTACGATTGCGAATAATGTGACTTATACTTTTGGTAGAATAAAAACCGATACGACCAATTATCCTTTGGATCATATTTCGCCACTTTTTGGAAAAACAAGTTTTAATCTTAAGGTGAATAAATTCAGAGGAGAATTTTCTGTGCTTTATAGTGGAGCTAAAGCTACAGCGGATTACAATCTCTTAGGAGAGGATAACCAGAGTAATTCTGCTGATCCAATAAATGGTTATATGCCTGCTTGGATGACGCTCAATTTAAGAACGGCTTATCAGATTACTCAAAACATTCAATTTCAATTTGCTGTCGAAAATATTTTAGACCGAAATTACCGCGTTTTTGCTTCAAACATCAGTGCGCCGGGTCGAAATATTGTATTGACATTGAGAGGAACATTTTAAAAATAAAAAGGAAGTTGTGTCTTGTTAGTCTGGGATGCAACTTCCTTTTATTTATAATTTTCATTATTGTCCGATAAAAATGATGTTAATGCGCTGCGCGGAAATTGGAATGAAAAATAAATTTGTAAGTTGAATCTACGACTTCTCTTTATTCAATCCATCCTTGCACATGATCATTAGCTTTTGTATCTTGCACTGTGAATCCAGTTATTGATTCATATTTGACATTAAAAAAATGGGTTTTAGATCAAATTAATAGATACGTTATGGATAAAGAGGTGCGTATAAATAAAGGGATTATTTTTAGGAAGATAGCACGTTATACTTCATTAACTTTAGGTGTTTTAGTATTTGTTTTTGCTTTAATTTCAGGGTCTGTGGAATATGGCGGCGGAATACAGGGAATAATAAAAAACAGTCCTAATGCTTTGCCTTGGTTGCTCTTTTTATTACTTGTTTTTGTCGCTTGGAAATGGGAAGTAGTTGGAGGAATTGTGATCATCATTTTAGGACTTTCATTTTTATATGTTTTTAATTTTCCATCTGCTCATTTTTTTTCGACAGCTTCTATTATCTCTTTTTTAATTATTTTTATTGGGGTCTGCTATATTTTGAGTTGGTATTATAGTTGGGATAACTCTAAGAATGAAGAATTTTGATTGTTTTTGTCGGCTATTTTATGCGAATGAATAATTGTAACTAATCAGTATGCTAGAAAGTAAGAATGGTAAGTGTTTTCAATAATTATCACTTAATCTTTTCCCGAAGGGATTCCTTTGGAAGTGAAAGAGCTATTACACAAGGTATCACTCTTATAAGGATGCCTTAGGCAAAAGAAGACACTGTGTATCACAAAGAAAACGCATAAATATCTTCGAGTTTTGACACTGAATATTTACGAATAATTTAATTATAAGAGAAGTTAATCATACGGAAGTAGAATATTTTAGCTCTTTATGTAATAAGCAAATTATTAATAAAATAGTATTATGAGAAGATTGATATTGCTTTGGACTACAGGAGAACGTGAAACAGCCCTTAAAATGATAATTCCTTATGCAAAGAATAGTTTACTGCAGGGCTGGTGGGAAGAAGTGACTCTGATTGTTTGGGGAGCTTCTACAAAATTAGTTGCAGAAGATATTGAACTGCAAAGACAAATTGCCGAATTGAGTGAGCACGGTATTAGACTAGAATCTTGTAAATGGTGTGCAGATCAATTCAATGTTTCTGAAAAAATGATAGAACTGGGTTTTGACAATAAATATATGGGAGAAGTACTCACGGAATATTTGCAGAGAGATGAGAAGGTGTTGACTTTTTGATTGGATATATGTTACTTACATAGGTTTGGGAAAATTGTTTTCTGAATAAATCTATCTTTAAACATACTATAGTCGTATCTTTGACTTACAATTTCACTTAAACAAAAACCTTATGAACCGTATGCTCTTGTTTTCGTTCTTAATT
>JAGGUP010000039.1 GCA_021158405.1 Bacteroidales bacterium | reverse complement strand
ATTGTTATTAAAAATCAGTCTTGACTTTTGCTTTCTTTTGTGTCAAGACAAAAGGAAACGGATAAAGAATATTTTTTGCCTAAATTTACCGTAATCCAAGTTTTAACCTGACCCTTTATTTGCCTTTGTAAATGGCTCCACCAATAGAATTTCTCTTTGCTCCAGTAACTTCTTTTAAAGTATTGATTTGGTTTTCCACTCTCAGTACACCAAGGAAAGCAAAAATAAGCGCTTCTTTAAATTGAATGAGATTATCCGAAGGAATTACCAGCCTAGCATTTGTTTTGGCTCTAATCTGATCTATCAAAAAGGAATTATAAGCTCCACCACCAGTAATAAGAATTTGAGAATTCTTTTTTGTTGATTTATCAATTACTATAGAAATTTGATGACTTAAATGATTGACAAGAGTGTTCAGAATATCAGGAATAGGATAGGAGGGATCTATCAAAGGAATAAACTCCGATTCTAACCATTCTCGTCCTAATGACTTTGATCCTTTTTTATGATAATACGCTAGGGCATTGAGCTTTTCTAACAGTTCGGGTATTAGCACTCCTTGTTTTGCCAATTCACCGTTTTCATCAAAAGCGTGACCTGCTTTTTTAGCATAGTAATTAAGAGCAATATTTGCTGGCGCGATATCAAAAGCTAATGTTTTATCGTTTCCATCAAACGAAATATTGGCAAAACCACCCAAGTTTAATCGATAATCGAATTCTGAAAAAAGGATGCGATCACCAATGGGAACTAAGGGAGCGCCTTGTCCTTTTAATGCGATGTCTAAGCTTCTTAAATCACAAACAACGTCGAGTCCTGTTTCAGCAGCAATGGAAGCTCCGTCGCCAATTTGTGCCGTAAATCCATTTTGTGGTTGATGGAAAATAGTGTGTCCATGACTACTAATAAAATCAATTTCCAGATGATGTTTTTTAATGAATTTATTGGTTTCTTGTCCAATATAATGTCCATAGTCTGTATGCGTTTTTGCATAATCTTGAGCACTTGCAGTGGGTAGATTTTTTAATCGTTTTTCCCATTCTGTAGAATAAGGAATCGTTTCAGCTGTGTGAATTTGATAATTCCAATAGTCTTCTTTATTAGAGAAAATGCAATAAGCTAAATCCAAGCCATCGAGCGAAGTCCCCGACATAATACCGATAACATGATAGGCTTTCATTAGAGTAAATAATCCTGTATTACTTCTAGTTTAACGCCACGAGATCCTTTTATGAGAATTCGCATATGATTAAAGTTCAATGTAGTGAGATGCTTGATAAGCTCCGTTGTGTTTTCATAAAAATGAAAATCAGGATATTGCTCTTCAAATTGTATAAAAAAAGAGCCAATTAATATATTTATATGGAAAGGATTGGTTTGCAGAAATTCAAGAATAGTTTTGTGCTCTTCATATGCAAATTTCCCTAATTCAAACATATCGCCTAAAATAACCGCTTTATTAAGATGCCGATCTTTAGTGAAATTGGCTAAAGCAACTTTCAAACTTTCAGGGTTGGCATTGTAGGCATCCATGATCAGCTCATTGTTTTCTCCTTTAATAAATTGAGATCGATTATTTTGCGGTTGATAATTTTCTATTGCTTTTGAAATATTCTCTGCGGAAATATCAAAATAGAAACCAACAGAAATGGCAGCCATAATATTTGAAAAATTATAATTGCCAAAGAGTTTGGAATTTATTTTGTACTGATTTTCTTTCTTTTTCAATCCCCAGTTTATTTCCAGAAAAGGAAACTCATTTGTAATTGAACCATGAAAATCATAATTTATATTTTGACCATAGGAAGAAGAGTTGTATTTTTCTGACTCTAATTTTAGTAATGGATCATCAAAATTAACAAATAGTTTTCCATTTTGCTCTTGTACAGATTTATATAAAGCTAATTTAGTGCGTTTGATTGCTTCCAAAGATCCAAAACCCTCGAGATGTGCTTTCCCAATATTGGTTATAATACCAAAATTAGGCAAAGCAAGAGAACAAAGAAATTCAATTTCATCGGGATGATTAGCTCCCATCTCCACTACTACAATCTCCGTTTGCTTATTTATTTGAAGTAAACTGAGAGGACCCCCAATATGATTATTAAAATTTCCTTGCGTGGAAGTAACGGAATATTTAGATGACAAAACAGTAGTAATTAGTTCTTTAGTGGTTGTTTTGCCATTAGTTCCTGTAATGCCAATTGTTGGAATATTAAATTGTTTTCTGTGGTGCTTGGCTAATTGTTGCAAAGTTTCCAGTGCGTTATTTACCAGAATATAACGGGAATCATTTTTCCAATAATTTTTATCATCCAAAATTACAAAGGAAGCTCCTTTTTCGATGGCGAGATTTGCAAATTGATTGCCATTAAAATTTTCACCGCTCAAGCAAAAGAAAATGCTGCTCTTGATATCTTTGCGTGTGTCAGTCCCGATTTTAGGGAATTGTAAAAATAAAGTATATAATTCTTCGATTTGCATTTTATATAAAAACAAACCCCATTTGCCAACGCAAATGAGGTTAATATTTGTTCGGTTTCTATTTATTTTCTGCGAGAACTGGGGCTGCCCACACGATCCATTGCACAACGAAACCCGATATAGTTGGCCGATTCATTTTCGTCTAAATAACGGCGAACGCTTGGACTTAAATAATAAGCTCCATCTCTCCAGGAACCTCCTTTATACACTCTCGCTTTATTATTGATCAAGGAAGTTTTACTATAATTATACATTTTTATAGTATCGTTAGTTGAAGAATTCCAGTTGCCATCTGTACGCGCTTCTGAGGCAAAATCACCATCTAAATAATCAATATTATTTGCTTGACGGTAATTTTTTCTGTTTTCACTTTCTTCCACAGTTATATTTCTGTATTTAATTCTGCCTAAAGTATCTTTAACCGCAATATATCCATTTTGATCTCTGACCTTCGTTTGAAATACATTTCCTCGGAAAGAGGCCATGTCGTCCCAGTCTTCAAAACTCTGTGCTCTATATACATCTAATACCCATTCACTTACGTTTCCGCCTATATTGTATAAGCCAAAATCATTTGGATAATAGGAGCCTACTTCTGCAGTAATATCTGCTCCATCATTTAAGGAACCTGCGATTCCCATATAATCTCCACGACCTCTTTTAAAGTTTGCAACGAAAGTCCCGTAATGTTTTTTATCATCGGAACGTAAATAATTTCCATTCCAAGGATATTTTTTTCTTTGCGTAATTCGTTCGTCTTTAGAATTTCCGACTAATCCCAAAGCAGCGTATTCCCATTCGGCTTCGGTAGGTAGGCGATAATTAGGCAATAAAATGCCGTCTTCAAAGCGGGATGTGCGAAATTCCTGACTGTTTGGATCTTCAGGATTATAAGACAGGTTTTTAATCGGTTTTTTCCCGACAACAGGGTTTACATATTGATTAAGCAAGTAGGCTTCCGTATTAAAATTTTCTTCTGGAGATTGATTTAAATCCAGCCCAATAACTCCGGCTTTAACTAAACGTAATTCATTTACGCGATCGGAACGCCAGAGGGCATAATCGTTGGCTTGCACCCAAGAAACACCGACAACGGGGTAGTTTTTAAATGAGGGATGACGCAAGTAGTTGTTAACCAAGGGTTCGTTATAAGCAAGCCTCTGCCTCCAAACCAAAGTATCTGGTAATGCTTTTCTCACGACTTCGGGATACCTATTTCCAAACACTCTATTTAACCAATGGAGATATTCTAAATAATCTACATTGGAAACTTCGTTTTGATCCATATAAAAAGATCGAACAGTAATCCGTGTGGGTTGATTATTTCTTGTAAAAATAGTGGGCTCTTGGGTAGCTCCCATCACAAATGTTCCACCTTCAATAAGAACTAAACCGGGGCCTGCTTCTTGATCTACATATTTTGCGACTTCAAATCCTCCGTTTTCAGGATCATTGTAATTCCATCCTGTAGTCCGAGATGAGTTTTGGTTCTTTTTAGCACAAGAACCAAGGGCGATAATAAGCATCGCCATTAAAGCCCAGCCACCTATTTTTCGAAAAATGTACATTATTTATATTTTTTAATAATTCTTTTTAAAAACTTATCTTAGAGCCACTTGCGTCTCTATTTATTTAAAGACAAATGTTAGAAATTGACTAATCTTTCCATCCCTTCTGGAATCAACGATTTGAGTCTACTTTTAATTAACAATAATACAAATATATTTCGTATTGATAAAAAATAAAACACCAAAACAGGGTGCTTTTTCACAATATAGATAATATACTAACGTTTACATTTTAGTTCTATTGTGATACTAATTTAAGCCTTTGTAATCTTCATTTGTTTATTTCATTATTCGTGAGAGTTTAAGTGAAGTATAATATAAAGTTTGAATTTTGATTTTTAAAAATTGCTTATCATTGTGTGGCCTTAAAATTTGGCTTAGAATTGTTAAAAACGCCTTGTAGATGCTAAAAAGAAATCTTTTTATTTTCTCTTTATTAATGAGTGTCTCGCTTTTTTCGCAGAGTCTGTATAAAGATTTTCAAATTGATTGGAAATCGATAATCAGAGTGAATCAAACTGATAATGAGCAAATTCCTTTTTTAAATTTTAAGGATGCCGTTTACAATGATCCAACCGGTTTAGTACCTTTTTTTCGATTCGAAATAGAACTTGAAGAGGATGTTAGTGACCTTCGTATTCAGATAAAAAATCAACAATACGAATTGGCGAAAATGACCAATGAGGAGTTTATGCAAACTGCTTTTAAAAATATTGCTGATGAAATTCAAATAAAGACCACTTATAAAAAGATAAAATCAGGCAAAATTGCGCGTATCGAATTTATCCCAATAAAAAGAAACTCCATCTTAAATGCTTTTAGTTTGCTTACTTCTTTTAGCTTGGAGATCGAGTTCTTAAAAAGCCTTGAAAAAATAAGCGTATCCGAATTTTCTTTTTCTGAAGAATCGGTTATGGCCAATGGCGATTGGTATAAGTTTAAAGTGGATAAGAGTGGCGTTTTTAAAATCAGTGGTGCCGATTTGCAAAATGCAGGAATTTCGATTTCAAATCTGGATCCAGCGAAAATTGCTATCTATGGTTTTGGAGGAATGTTAAATGAGAGAAACTCTGATTTTCGTTATCCCGATATTCCTGAGCTTGCTATTCGTGTGGTGGATGGAAATGATGGTAAATTTGATGCTATAGATTATCTTCTGTTTTATGCGCAAGGCCCCGATCTTTGGAAATATAATTCAATTAAAGAAGTTTTTGAACATCAATTAAATATTTACGATCGAAGCGCATATTATTATATCCATATTGGAAATCATAATGGAAAACGTATTGAGTTATTGCCGCAGCCCTCGGAAGCGGCAAATTTTGAAGTAAATAAGTTTACAGATTATGCCTTTGTGGAAAGTGAAACTTATAATCTAATAGGTTCGGGCCGGCGTTGGATGGGCGATAAATTTGAATTTACCAGTTCCAATGAATACGCTTTCAATTTTGAACATTTGCTTCCCAATTCTACTGTTTATCTCAAGGCGGTGCTAGCGGCTAAATCTACGGTAGCAAGTTCTTTCAGCGTATTATACAATAGTCAAGAATTAGGGACTGTAAGTATTAGCAAAATACCAACTGGGAGTTATCCTGCATATGCCTATGATAATACATTTGAAAAGTATTTTCAGCTTTCGAGCGATTCTTCCTTACGTATTAATTTAAATTATAATCGGCCGCTTTCAAGTTCTGTAGGTTGGCTCGATTATATGGAAATTAATGTAAAACGTCAGCTTATTTTTAGTGAAAATCAGTTGCCTTTTCGCTGTCCGGAATCAGTCGGGGAGGGGAATTATACTCAATTTACTATTAACAATACAAATGCGTCAGTTTTGCTTTGGGATATTACTGATTTTGATCAGATTGGTTCAATACAGCTGGATTCCGGTAAATTTAAACTTGCAACTGATCAATTGCATGAGTTTATAGCATTTACACCTGAAATGGCTTATAATGTTGAATTCGTTGAAAAAATTTCAAACCAAAATTTACACGCGATAAGTGCAATTGATATGCTCATTGTTTGTCCGGAAGAATTTATGGCTCAAGCAAATGAATTGGCTGATTTTCATCGATTAGAAGGTCTGGATGTGCAGGTTACTTCTCTCTATCAAATTTATAATGAATTTTCGAGCGGTTCACAAGATGTAACGGCTATTCGCGATTATGTGCGTTCTGTTTATATGCATTCCTCCGAAACTAAACCCTTGCGTTATCTTTTGCTTTTTGGCGATGCTTCATACGATTATATGAATAGAGCAACGATCAATACAAATATTGTTCCTACTTACGAATCAGTTCAAAGTTTCGATCCGATAAATTCCATTGCCATTGACGATTATTTTGGTTTTTTGGATTTGGATGAAGGCGATATGTATTACGATGATGTGGATATTGGTATTGGAAGACTTCCTGTTGTAAATGCAGAAGAAGCAAGTCAGGCGGTGGTAAAGATAAAGAATTATGCGAGTGCAAGTCCGGATGTTTATGGCGATTGGCGAAATATCGTCTGCTTTGTAGCTGATGATGAAGATAATAATTTGCATATTCGTCAAGCCGATGATTTGGCAAAAATGGTGGATTCTATCTTCCCGGAAGGCAATATAGATAAAATATATGTCGACGCTTTTCCGCAAATCTCAACCCCTGCTGGGCAACGTTCTCCCAAAGTGAATGAAGCAATAAACGAACGAATTGATAAGGGCGCTCTCATTGTAAGTTATACAGGTCATGGGGGAGAAACCGGCTGGGGTCAAGAAAGATATCTGGATATGCCTGATGTTGAGAGCTGGAAGAATAAGAATAAATTACCAATCTTTCTCACAGCAACTTGTGAGTTTGCACGTTTTGACGATCCTCAAAGAGTATCGGCAGGAGAATCCATTTTTTTAAATAAAAATGGAGGGGGAATTGCTCTTTTCACAACTTCACGAGCCACTTATGCGGGATCTAATTTTGTTATGAGCACCCATTTTTTTGAGAATGCTTTAAATCATTCCGATCATAATTATTTAAGAATGGGTGATATTTTGAGGCTTACGAAACGTGCTAGTGGTTCAGGTTTTAATGTGATGAAATTTGTTCT
>JAGGUP010000064.1 GCA_021158405.1 Bacteroidales bacterium | reverse complement strand
CATTCGTAAATATTTTACAAAGTTAAGTAAACATTTCTAAATATTTAGTTTTTTAAATAGAATTTTTTGGCTTTATAACTAGAATTTAAATGTTTTGATTGATTTTGGAATCAATTCATTAAGCAGTAGAGTCGTTTTTATAGCGTATTTTATCCGCCAACTGGCGGAAACGCCTTGGGCTAAATATTGAAATATTTTAATCGCCTTGAACCGAGCTTGCGAGCTCACCGTAGGTATAAGGCAAATAAATTAAGCTAATCCCTTCAGGATGCTGAATACCATTTTATTCTATTTCCCAATGCATAGTATTGGGCTGAATTAAATAAGGCTTTCAGCCTATTCTGATTTATTGTATCAAATTCAATTTTTGTCACGCACTAAATATTTTTAGTGTAAATGGACACTGAGCTCAGCTTATTAAACAAAGCCCGTCAAAAAAAATTATTTTTTGACGGGCTTTGTGATAAAAAATAATAGAATTTTTCTAATATAAATTCTATCTTTTCACAAGTTTAGTAGAATATTCCCCGCTTAAAGTTTGAATTTTAACAAGGTAAACGCCTGTATTTAATTCACTTATATCTAGCTGTAGATGAGGAAGTAGAGATTCCATATTCTTTATCGTTCTTCCGTTAATATCTAGTATTTGGACAGAAATAATATCATCAATGAATGTATTATTAAATGAAAGATTCAGTTTGTCGTTTGCAGGATTTGGATAAAGCATAATATAATCAGAAAATACGGGGACATCTTCAACAGCAAGCGGATCTTCTCTATCATCGGTGATTGAAAAAATAGAAATGCCAACTTCATCAGATGTATCCATATCTCTACTTAAAACGATTAGCCTGCTATCATCCTTGGAAAGGTAAGACCATTGTACCTGTTCGCCTCCAGAATAACTTAAATCATTTATATCATAAAATCTGTCTTGACCACTTGCATTTTGTAGTAAATCACCTTCTGGTGAATGAACTGTTATAGCATTTTGAATTTGCTCTCCTTGATTTACTCTATCTACAGCAAGTATTAAATTACTTTTATTAAAGAAATGAGTTGTTGCAGTGCGATTTAGATATCCTATAAATTTACCCGTTAATAGATCATATACTTTACCTCCAAATGTAAGCATTTGGGTTCCGTCTTTAGATACCTTTGAATCGAAATTTCCTGTATGTTTAGCCCAAAGGATAGTTCCGTTAATGGTGTTTATAACGGTTTGACCTTTGTCTTTAGATCCAACAGTAATATAGTTATAATCTTCAGTCAGATTTAATCCATTAACAAAAGACCATCCCCCTGCATAAGCTGCCCAAGTTGTAGTTGAACTCATAGCTCCCTCAAGGTTTAAACTATATTTTCGTAAATAGCCATCACCTGTACTTACGTATATAGAAGAATTATCATTACCCCACAAAATTTCACGAACTTGTCCATAAAAATTTAGGCCACCAACATTCATATGAAGCTGTTGATTTACTAAATCATAGATATGAAAAGTTCCTGCTTGAGTTCCTATAGCAACATATTTACTATCATGAGAGATTTTTAAACTTTTTGTTTCAATAGCAGGTATATTTCTAATCAAATTACCTGTTTCTCCATCAATAACCAACATATATTCACCGCCCGAAGGATTGTAAGTTCCACTTTCTTCTGGATGATTACTGGCCACTACAACCACTTTACCATCTTCACTCATATCACCAGCCCAGGCTTCCCATTTAAAATCGAAATCCCAAAGTAGAGTTCCATCGAAACTATATTTATAAATTCTTGAATCTGTTTTTGGAGATGATGTCCCATTCCAGTTTTCTTGACCAGGAATAGCTAAAAATGTACCTTCACTCTCTGAAACTGCACCTCGCCAGAATCCTGTTGGGGTAGTAACGGATTTGATAAGTGTGAAATTATACGGAGAAAGACCTGATGGATATTGTCCTATAGTAACATTAATATTGGGGCTGTTTGGATCAACAGAAATAATTTCTGTTTTCTTCCCCGGTTTGGCAATTTTGACTAACCAGTCGTTTCTTTTTTTAACGTGTGCCCTGAAAATATAAGGAGTGCTACCTCCATTACCATCCTGAACTTTAATGGCATTGAAAAGATCATTTTTAAAGCCTTTTAATTCAGTTGCTACTTCTATATAGAAAGGGGAAGTATCATCAGTAGTTACTTCTATTTCAATACTTAAATCTCCATTGCTAACATCAATACTGTTTTCGTGATTCGTAAAAGTAAGACTTACGGGTAAATCAGCGACTAATGAAGCATCTTTTGGAAATCCAGATGCATTTAAGGCTTCTTGTGATTCACTATATAAGAAGTGAAAATTATAGCTTTTACTTTGATTAACACTTGGCGGAATATTATTAAATCTACTTTCGTAAATTCCACTCAACCAACTTTGCGTATATGCTATCTCAGTTTTTTCAATATAAAGTCCGCCACCATTAGGGAAGACAGCAAAACCTCCATCACCATGGTTATCTCGATTTGGATTTTCAGCTGTAAGTCCTTCAATATACAATTGAAAGTATATTGGAACAGGAGATTCATTACTTACGTTTTTAATTTGTAATTTTGAATTTACATCTTTACCATCCAGTCCGGTATCAAAGTCAGTTCCGCCAATATAAGCTATCTCATAACCGTTCCAGCTAATGCTGGTTTGTGCTATTAAAAAATTAGTGGCAATAATAAAAGTCAAAAATAAAAAAAAAGGTTTTCTGCTCATTTTTTAAGTGTGTTTAAATTATAAAAATAGAACTTTAATAGTCTATATAAATGCGTTATTTTAATAAATATAACACTAGTGGGCATTATAAATTGAAGTTATATCCTTGAACCTTATTTTTTCACTGGCTGATAACCAAAAAGATTCTTTTGTTTTATTTGTTCTGAAACATAGTCAGGAACCATAGTTTCCCATTCGGGATTTTTTTCATGGATAAGTTTTAAAACCTGACTGCTAAAAATATGCAGTCTTTCCTTGTTTACCTCTTTGATATCGATAATTTTTCGATTTTGGATTAGGTAATTGTATATGAAATTTAAATCGTGACTTCGTGGAATACTTGTTGAATCCATAAGATTTTCAAGATCTTTTTGTAAAGCCGGATAGACGTAGAGTTTCATATTATCCGTAAACAATTTTCCGAAAGCTTCTAAAACACCTCCTTTTAAATGGCTGTAATAGCTTTTATCGAGCACTTTTTTTAATGTTAGAACTCCGATGACTATTCTTAAATTTTTTATCTGAAATTGTGAAAAATAGGAGACAAGTTTGTAATATTCGCGATAGTTAGACACCATAACATTTTGTCCTATACCATTTAATATATCAACCCGATCAAGAAAGTCTTGCTCAGAGAATTCTCCTTCCGAAAGTAAGTTATTTAAAGTGATCTCACAAAGTGCTAAAGTATTACTTTTGTCATAATCGGCATCTCTTTTGAAAAGAGAATAACTACTCTCAATCATATCGAGACCCACATAAGTAATAGGTCTAAAACTACCCCTAAAAGCCAAAACGTTCTTTTTATAGAGCATTTCCTCAGGCGTTTGTACTTTGCCGCTGTGATCGAAAATAATCGCTTTTGCCATACCGTTTTTAACCAATTGAACACCTAATAATCGGTTATCGACATAATTTAACTCCGGACCTGACATCTCAATCATAGTTATTTCTAATTGATCAGGTAATAAAGAATCCATCAAAGATTGAAGAAAAAGGTTGGGACGTTTATAATGATTGAAGCAAGCGTACAAAAGGTTAGTGCCTAAAACTCCATAAGTTTCCTGTTGTTGGATTGCTGTATTCTCAAGCAAACGAACATGCAGTATTACTTCGTTGGCTTCTCCTTTTGGATCAATTTGAAATCGCACGCCCATCCAGCCATGTCCTTTTTTGTCTTTTGCAAAATTGATGGTTGTCACTGTATCAGCAAAAACAAAAAAGCGAGTACCTTTTCTTATAGATTTTCCAAGAGTTTTTGTTAATTCGGTAGCTTCCTGTTTAAGCATTTTGAGAAGACGATTTTTTGAAACATAGCGACTAGAAGGCTCTTTGCCATATAGTGCATCACTCATTTCCATATCATATGCCGATATGGTTTTGGCTACGGTTCCAGAGGCGCCACCGGCTTGAAAAAAGGTTCTGGCCACTTCTTGTCCTGCTCCAATTTCAGCAAAAGTGCCGTAAACGGTTGAATCAAGATTTAGTATTAAAGCCTTACGTACTGAACTTAAAGTATCGATTTGCATGCGAGTTGGGTTTCACAAAGTCACAAAAATATAGAAAATATCAGGAAAGATCAGTATCTGGGAAACTTTCTTTTAACACTTGAGATAGTTCTGCTGGCTTAAATGGTTTACTCATATAATTATTCATGCCGGCAGTTAAACAGGCTTCTTTATCACCTTTCATAGCGTTGGCTGTCAATGCAATAATTTTAATTGGAGTTGTTAATTGAATATCGCTTTCAAATTCACGTATAAGTTTAGTGGCTTGAATACCATCCATTTCCGGCATTTGGATATCCATAAAAATTAAATCATAATCATTTTTAGTGTACATTTCAAATGCGATTTTTCCATTGTTGGCACATTCAACGCTATGTCCTAATTTTTCCAGATGCATTTTAGCCACTTTTTGATTTATTGGATTATCTTCAGCAAGCAATACATGAAGTTTATTTGGTTCCAGATTCTCTTTCACTTTAATTGGTTCAACAGTTAAATGTGAATGCTGAGATTTTTTATAATTAATCCAAAACCAAAAATTAGAGCCTTTACCTTCTTCGCTTTCAACACCCATTTCACCTCCTAAAAGCTTGGCTATATTTTTTGAAATAACTAATCCTAGACCTGTACCACCATACAATCGTGTGGTAGAAGAATCAACTTGTGAAAAGGACTGGAAAAGTTTTTTTAGATTACTTTCTGTAATTCCAATACCTGTATCGATTACTTCAAATTTAATCTTTACGTGAGTTGGTGTTTGGTCTGTCATAGATACATTTACAGTAATACCGCCATTTTCTGTAAATTTAACAGCATTGTTAAACAAATTGGTTAGAATTTGTTTAAAACGGAAGTTATCACCTTTTACCCATTGAGGTACATTGGGTGCAATATGTGTTTTTAAATAGAGTTTTTTCTCGTTGATTTTGTATTTTAATATATCGAGTATTTCTAGTGTGGCGGCGTGAAGATTAAAATCGATTTCCTCAATATCAATTTGCCCGGCTTCTATTTTTGAAAAATCAAGAATATCATTGATTAGGTTTAGAAGAGAAGCTGCAGAATGTTGAATGGTTAGAACATAATCTTCTTGTTTTGCATCCAGTTTTGTTTGTTTAAGAATATCTGTCATACCAATAATGCCATTCATCGGAGTCCTGATCTCGTGGCTCATATTGGCTAAAAATTCACTTTTGCTTTTATTTGCAGAATCTGCGCGTTCTTTTTCTGCTATTAAGGCGTTTTCAATGCGTTTTCGTTCAACAATTTCTTGCAATAATTTATCCATATTGCGTTGTAAATCGATTGTCTGATCCTTCACTTGATCGCGTAATTCCTGATCGCTTTTGTTTAAGCTGCTAACCCAGATACGATAAATTACAAATGAGACTACAAGAGCAATGAGTAAAAGCAGTAAATAAAACCAAATGGTTTGAGTAAATTCTACTTGTCCATCACTCTGAATATCTGGCAATAAAGTCGATAAAAATACATTGCTAATTGTCTGAGCAGAAGCGGAGAAAGTAAAAATAAAAGTGCTGAAAAATAATATATATTTCAGTTGTTTCATCTAGTTAATTTTGCATTTGCAAATTACATTTTTTTTTGATTATTTCATATGCTAAATTAATTTCTTAATTTGCCAACAGCTTTATTTAATTTAGCCACAAATATAATTAAATGCTATTTGAAGATACCTACAAAATGTTAAGCCAGCCGGCAAGGGGTGAATTTAAAGATAAGGGAAGTAAATTCTATGCATATGCATTTCCCGTTTTTAATGAGAAAGATATAAAAAATCAGTTGCAAGATATACGTAAAAAGCATTATGATGCGCGGCATCAGGCTTATGCATATATAATTGGAGCCGATAAATCTGCTTGGCGAGCAAATGATGATGGAGAACCTTCCGGAAGCTCCGGTAAACCAATTCACGGTCAACTCCTTTCTTATGATTTAACCAATACGCTCATAATCGTGGTGCGGTATTTTGGTGGGACAAAATTAGGGATTCCTGGCTTGATAAATGCTTATCGTTCAGCAGCAAAAGATGCTATTGGAAATGCTCTTATTATTGAAAAAAAGATTGAAGATGTGTACGAGCTTAGTTTCAATTATCCTGATATGAATACGGTAATGAAGATTTTGAAAGAAGAGCAAATAAATCCTTTAAGCACTGATTTTCAAGTAGATTGTAAATTACAGTTTAAAATAAGAAAACAAGATTCTGAAAGGATATATGATCAGTTTAAAGCTATTTATACATTAAAAATATCTTATCTAAAAACCATTTAAGACAGGGCCTGGAATACTAATAAGTCGAATGGTAAGACTAAGATTTCAAGAATCCCAATAATCGGATTTCTTCGGGTACATTTTCCAAGATTGATTTAAGCAAATATCCCTCAGATTCTGATGATATAAATCGGCGTATAATTTGGTAATCAGGTTTTTTCATTTCAGTTTGCATAATTTTAAGAATACGAGAATGAGACAAAACACACAAAAGTGTATTGGTAAAATCATCACTTCTCGGAAATGGAATAATGGTTTTTACTTCATTTACAAACGAAAGAACCTGTGTGAAATAACAAGGGTAAATATTTTGTTTCCCTAGAATAATTATAGCGTTTCCACTATCCATTTTTTCTATTTCTTCAGTCTTAATTTATAATTCGCCAGCTGTGCCGGCTTTAATTTTACTTATTCATTTGTTCCTTAATCAATTGATAAGCTTTTTCTAATCCATTTGGATTTTTACCTCCTGCGGTTGCAAAATGAGCTTGACCACCGCCACCGCCTTGAATTTCTTTTGAAACAGAACGAATTATTTTTCCGGCATCTAAGCCTTTTTCATCTATCAAATCCTTGCTTAAAGCTACTGTCAAAGTTACTTTATCATCGCTTTTTCCACCCAATGCAACAAGGGTATGTTTTGCATCTCTCAAAAGTGCAAATACTAAATTCTTAATATTGTTAGCATCCAAATCGACCGTAGATGTTATGATGTTTACACCATTTATTTTGAGAGCTTTGGTAAGGAGTTCTGCTTTTATTCCTGCGGCTTTTAGCTGATTTAATTCGTCAATTTGTTTATGTAATTTCTTGTTTTCATCTAACAAATTTTGAACCCCTTTACTCAGCTCTTTTTGTCCTTTTAATAAGCCTTTAATTTGGTCTAATTCATTTGCTTGAGTATTATAATAAGCAATTGCTTTTTCTCCAGTAATAGCTTCAACACGACGAATTCCAGCCGCAATTGCACTTTCGTGTATAATCTTGAATAAACCAATCTGCCCGGTTGCTTCAACATGGGTTCCACCACATAATTCTATTGAATCAGCAAACTGAACTACACGTACTTTGTCACCATATTTCTCACCAAAAAGTGCTATTGCACCAAGTTTTTCAGCTTCTTTTATATCAACATCGATTTGAATATTTGCCGGAGCATTGTTCCAAATTGCTTGATTTACAAGATCCTCAACCTGAAGGATTTCTTCATCACTCATTTTCTGAAAATGAGCAAAGTCGAAACGTAAATAATCAGCATCTACATAAGACCCTTTTTGTTCCACATGAGTTCCTAAAACATCGCGCAGTGCATGATGCATAAGATGAGCTGCCGTGTGATTATTGGCCGTCATCCATCTTTTCTCTGCAGTTACATGGGCTTGAAAAGTATTTTCAGGATTTTTTGGTAACTGATTCGTATAATGAACCGTTAAGTTGTTTTCTTTCTTGGTATCGAAAATATTAATTGTTTCAGTTTCGTTTTGAATAAACCCGGTGTCACCAACTTGTCCACCTGATTCTGCATAAAAAGGAGTCTGATTAAAAACCAGCTGGTAGGCAATCGTATTTTTTGCTTGAATTTTTCTATACTTCACTATTTTTATTTCTGTTGAAAGCAAGGAGTAGCCGACAAAACCATTTCCTTCTATTTGTTCAGAAACAATCACCCAATCATCAGTTTCAGTAATGGAAGCTTGTTTTGAACGTGCCTTTTGTTCTCGCATATGTTTATCGAAATCAGCTTTGCTGACACGAAACCCATTTTCCTTTAAAATCAGCTCCGTTAAATCAAAAGGAAAGCCGAAAGTATCGTAGAGTTCGAAGGCATCTTTTCCTGAAAGGCTCTTTTGTCCACTTAAAGTAAGCTGTTCGATAATCTTTTCAATACGCATTATACCAGTACTTAAGGTATTTAAAAAAGAATTTTCCTCTTCTTGAATTACTTTTGAAATGAGCTTTTCTTGCTTAATTAATTCGGGAAAAGCTTCGCCCATTTCTTGAATTAAAACAGGCAAGACTTTATACATAAATGCTTCTTTTTTATCTAAGAAGGAATAAGCATATCGCACTGCTCTACGAAGTATTCGTCGAATGACATAACCAGCACCAACATTGGAAGGTAATTGACCATCAGCAATTGTAAAAGCCAAAGCTCTGATATGATCTGCGACAACCCGCATAGCGATATCCTTCTTTTTATCCTTGCCATATTCAAAACCGGTTTCTTTTGCAATAGTTTGAATAATGGGTTGAAAAATATCTGTATCGTAGTTGGATCGAACACCTTGAATAGCCATTGTAAGCCTTTCAAATCCCATACCTGTATCGATATGTTTATTGGGAAGAGTTTCCAACTGACCATTTGCTTTTCGATTGAATTCAATAAAGACAAGATTCCAAATTTCTATTACTTCGGGATGATCCTGATTGATAAGATCGCGCCCTGAAATATTTGCTTTTTCTTCTATAGTTCGTATATCAATATGTATTTCAGAACAGGGACCGCAAGGGCCACTATCACCCATTTCCCAGAAATTATCTTTTTTATTTCCATTTAAAATGTGATCTTCTGGTATGATTGCCTTCCAAAAATCAAAAGATTCTTTATCAAAGGCGGTTCCGTCTTCTTTATCGCCTTCAAAGACAGTAACATATAAACTCTCCTTATCAAGACCATATACTTCGGTGAGTAACTCCCAAGCCCAAGCAATAGCCTCTTTTTTAAAGTAATCACCAAAGGACCAGTTGCCTAGCATTTCGAACAAGGTGTGATGATAAGTATCATGTCCAACTTCGTCTAAATCGTTGTGTTTTCCACTTACGCGCAGACATTTTTGAGTGTCAGCTACACGCTTACTCTCTGAATGGCCGTGACCTAAAAAAATATCTTTAAATTGGTTCATTCCTGCATTAATAAACATCAATGTTGGGTCGTTTTTGACTACCAGTGGGGCAGAGGGAACAATTTTATGTTGCTTAGATTCAAAAAACTCTAAAAATTTCGTCCTAATTTCTTTTGCTTTCATAGTGTTTGAAGTTCTTGCGACTAATTAATAACCAGTATTTAAAGGTTTTTTATACACAATTAGTCTGTTGAAAAAAATCGACACAAAAATAGAGTAAATTTGGTTTAAAACACTAAATTTGTGGCTTGTTATTACATTTTTATTTAGAGGAATTGAAAGTCTATGGCGAAAAATACATATCGCTTTAATGAGGTAAATCTACAATACGAATTAATTAAGCCTACTTTGAGATCAGGATTGGTGAGAGTCATTTCCATAATTTTTTCAGGCTTGTTTTTCGCTGTGCTTATTTTAGCTATTTCATTTAATTTTTTTAAATCACCTAAAGAATTGATTCAAGAACGTGAACTTGATCAATTTAAGTTACAATTTTCTATTTTGAATGATCGTTTGGAGCGTTTGGATAATGTAGCCAAAGATTTGCAAGAAAGAGACGACAATATTTACCGTGTAATTTTTGAGGCAGAACCTGTTCCTGAAGAAATTCGAGAAGCCGGTATTGGAGGCACAGATCGCTATTCTAAACTTAGAGGGTTTAAGAATTCTGATCTTATTCTTTATACTTCTAAGAAAGTGGATGAGCTAAGTAATAAAATGTATGTGCAATCCAAATCTTTTGATGAGGTGTTTGAAATGGCTAGGAATAAAGAAAAAATGATGGCTTGTATCCCTGCTATTCAGCCTATTAGCGATAAATATAAAAGTAGAATATCTGCATTTTATGGGTATAGGATTCATCCTATATATAAGACAAAGATCTTTCATGAAGGGATTGATTTTGCTGCACCACTTGGTACGGATGTATATGCTTCAGGTGATGGCATAGTTGTTCAGTCAACCCATTCTAATTATGGTTATGGCAATATTATTAAAATTGATCATGGTTATGGATATATGACGGTTTATGCTCATTTAAATAAGATTAATGTAAGAAAAGGTCAACATATAAAACGTGGGCAAATTATTGGTTTTGTGGGAAATACAGGTTTGTCAACGGGTCCGCATTTACATTATGAAGTTCGTAAAAATGATAAACGAGTCAATCCTATTTATTATTTTTTCAATGACTTAAACGTTGAAGATTACGATGAAATTATAAAGTTAGCTAATTATTCTGTTGCTAACGTTTCTAAATAGATTATGGAACATCCAAAAGATAAATTGTATTATTCCATTGGTGAAGTGGGCAGAATGTTTGGCGTTAACCAGTCATTGATCCGTTTTTGGGAAAGTGAATTCTCAATAATTAAACCTAAAAAGAATAAAAAGGGTACACGTTTCTTTACGCCAAAGGATGTTGATAATTTTCATTTGATATTTCATCTTGTAAAAGAGAGAGGCTATACGCTACAGGGCGCTAAGCAAAAGCTGAGACAAAAAGAGGATGAGCTCAACGAAAACTTTGAATTAGTCAAGCGATTAAAGAATATACGCTCTTTTCTTGTCGATTTAGAGCAAGAGATTTAATAATTCCTAAAATGGGAGTTTTCCTAAATCCACATTTCCACCCGAGAGTATTAAGCCAATTCGTTTATTTTTAAAATAATCTTTATTTTTTAACACAATGGCAAGTGTAATAGCACTTGAAGGTTCCACTATTATTTTCATTCTTTCCCAAATTAATCGCATTGCTTCAATTATTTCGTCTTCTTCTGCTAGTTTAATTTCATCAACATACTGCTGAATAAATTGAAAAGTAATAGTTCCCAGAGCAGTTCTAAGTCCATCTGCAATTGTCAATGGTTTTAGAGGAGGCTGAATAACTCCTGTTTGTAAAGATCGAAAAGCATCATCGGCTAATTTTGGTTCTGCTCCAATTACTTTTGTTTTTGGAGATAAATAATGGGCAGCCAGCGCAGTTCCAGAGATTAAACCACCTCCGCCAACTGGCGAGATAATAAAATCTAAAGCATCGATTTGCTCCAAAAGTTCTTGAGTGGCTGTACTATTTCCTAATATAACGTCGATATCGTTGTAAGGGTGAAGTGCCGTGCATTGATGTTGATCTACTACTTTTTGCAGTGTGGTTTCTCGAGCTTCTAAAGTAGGCTCGCATTCAATAATTGTAGCTCCATAAGAAGCCACAGCTGCTTTTTTTACTTGAGGTGCATTGGATGGCATAACAGCCCAAGCTGGAATCCCTAATAATTTGGCACTCAGAGCCATTGCTTGTGCGAAATTTCCGGAAGAATGAGTAGCGATTCCTTTTTGCTGTTCTTCTTTGGTGAGTTGTAGCGTTGCATACATAGCGCCACGCATCTTAAAAGCTCCCATTTTTTGTAAATTCTCAGCTTTAAAAAAAAGTTGGGCACCAGTCATTTCATTCAATGCAGTAGATTGAAAAACGGGTGTTTGATGAATGTAATTTGCAAGGTTTTTTCTGGCTTTTATTAGCTCTGTTATGGTTGGTGTTGGTATCATTGTTCTAATTATTTAATAAAATAAAGTCCCGTTTCTAAATTTCTTCCCAGTTTATTATAAGGGCTTATTATTCCTTGAATGGCAATATAAATACACGATGGAAGTGTTTGAACACCAGCCAAAGCCATACCAAAGTTAAGATCCGCATCCGAATTACTAAAACGTTCAGGTCGCATCGAACCCGTAAGTATGATTGTTTTATTCTTTATGGAACTCAATGCTAAAGCCGTTTCTAATAAGGTATCGGTTCCATGAGTTATAATAATCTTAGCATTGGATGTTTTTTGACAAGCTTTTGCAATTTCCGTTCTATCTTCTGATGTTAATTCAGTACTGTCTTTTTTTAGCAAAGGAATCGTTTCCCATTTAATCGTATTAGGCAGCTTTTTAATTATCCTTAAAAAAGCAGGATCTCCAATTTCAAAAGCCCAGCCATTTATGGATTTAGGATAGTCTTTATCAATAGTTCCTCCAGTTTGAATGAGTGTAATATTCATGGGTGTTTTTTTCCACACAAAGCTAAACAATTCTCTTGTCTTTCATTTTCATTCAAGATTATTAATGCCCTTGATGTAGAAAATGTTTTTCTTCTGAACAGCAATCGTTTGCATATTATTTTTTTGTTAAATTAGATTTGGAACTAATCTAAATTACTAGAAAATTAGGTATCTTTGTACTCAATTAATTTTGATTATTATTACGTAATTTTTAATATAAGGATTTATTAATGAGTTACATTCATTTTGACAAAAAACATTTAACCAATTTAAGTTTCGCTTTACAAAAGGAGTTTGTTAGAACTAACAGAAGTGGCTCTTATGCTAGTAGTACAGTAATTGGTTGTAATACAAGGAAATATCACGGTCTTCTTGTAGTTCCTCAACCTAATTTTGGTAATGAGAATCATGTGTTACTCTCCTCTTTAGATTTGACAGTAATACAACACGACGCCTCATTTAATTTAGGTATACATAAGTACAAAGGGGGCGAGTATAATCCAAAAGGACATAAATATATGCGCGAATATATTACTGATCCTATTCCTAAAATTACTTATCGTGTGGGTGGAGTTGTTCTTTCTGTTGAAAGTATTTTTAGTGATAAAAAGGCGAGTATGTTTGTGAAATATACTTTGTTAGAAGCCAGTTCTAAGACTATTTTCCGAATCAAACCACTGCTCGCTTATAGAAATATTCACCATCTTACTAAAGCGAATACAAAAGCGGATACTTCCTACGAAGAAGTTAATAAGGGAACTAAAATGCAAATATATCCTGGTTTTACTCCTTTGTATTTACAATTTTCAAAAGAAGTAGAATATGTTCATCATCCGGATTGGTATCTCGATTTTGAATATATGAAAGATATAAAACGAGGATACAAAGGGCATGAAGATTTATTAGCTCCCGGTGATTTTGAGTTTACTATCAAAAAGGGAGAGAGCGTTATATTGCAGGCGAGCATAGAAGAAGGAACGCCTACAACTTTTACTCGCCAATTTAATCAGCAAGTGAAAAAACGTATTCCTCGCGATAGTTTTAAGAATAATTTAAAAAATGCAGCTCAGCAATTCTTAATTGAACAAGACGGGAATACCAAGATTGCTGCAGGATTACCGTGGTATGGCAGCTGGGGACGTGATACTTTTATTTCCCTTCCGGGGTTAACTTTGGCTTTGGGAGAGGAAAAGAGATTTATCAGTATTATGGATACCTGGGTTTCAAAACTAAAGAATGGTTTTTTTCCTAATAGAAGCACCGCTTCTAAAATAGATTATTTTTCTGCAGATACTTCCTTGTGGTTTTTTTGGGCTTTACAGAAATATATTTATTTCACAAAAGATGCTCGGAAGGTTTGGAGGAAATATAAGAAACCAATGTTAGCTGTTTTGGAAGCTTATCAACATGGAAACGATGAATTGGGTGTTCATATGACTGATAATGGACTTATTTATGCTGCTAAAGAAAATGTACCATTAACTTGGATGGATGCCATTCTATTCGACAAAGCAGTTACACCACGTTCTGGATATGCTGTTGAAATCAATGCGCTTTGGTACAATGCTATTGCTTTATACCAATCTTTGGAATCGCAATTTGGAAAAAAGACAAGCGACGAAACAATTAATCTTTCCTTGGATTTGATTGGAAAAAGCTTTCTCGAAACGTTTACAGATATTAAGCATAATTATTTGGCTGATTATTCAAACGAGAAGGAGATTTCATGGGATGTTCGTCCTAATATGTTAATTGCAGCATCATTGCCATTTTCACCCATGGCTGATTCTTTGAAGAAATTTATTCTTGATGTTGTAAAACAAGAATTGTTAACTCCTCGTGGTATTCGGGGTTTATCTCCAAAAAATCCAAAATATAAATCCAAATACGAAGGAAATATCGAAATCAGAGATAATTCTTATCACAATGGTGCTGTATGGCCTTGGCTGTTAATTCCTTATACGGATGTTTTATTTCATTTATATGGAAAAAGCGGATTGGGTGATATACAAACTATTTTAGATCGTTTCGAAGAAGTGATGGTGGAGCATGGAATTGGGAGTGTTTCGGAGCTTTACAATGGAGATCCACCCCACGAAGGAAAAGGTGGTGTTTCACAAGCCTGGAGTGTTTCCGCTATTTTAAGCTTGATGTATCAAATTGAAATTAACACTTTTAAATCTAAGCATATATGAAACTATCCAGAATAAATATGTTAACGCAAAAGGATGGCGACGTCAACGCATATCAGGTGACAGGCTTAATAAAAATATAGGCTCATGAAAGTATTGATGTTTGGTTGGGAATTTCCTCCACATATTACAGGTGGTTTAGGTACGGCTTCTTATGGCTTAACCAAAGGTCTTCTGAAACACGATGTGGAAATGATTTTTGTTGTTCCAAAAGCATTTGGAGATGAAGATCAACGAGCTGCTCGTATTGTGAATGCAAGTGATATTCCCGTGAATTATAAACAAAAACATATTCAAGATTTTTGGAATAAGTTAACTTATCTCGAAATAGGTTCAAATATAAGACCTTATATAGATCCTGAAGATTTTGCCAAAATACATGAAGATGTAAAGCATTCAATTAAAGAAAAAGAGCATCTTATTTTGGGTGAGAAATATACTTTCTCGGGTAAATATGGTAAAAATTTGATGGAGGAAGTTGCCCGCTATGCAATGGTTGGTGCAAGTATTGCTGCACAAAATGATTTTGATATTATCCATGCACACGATTGGCTGACTTATATGGCAGGAATTGCTGCCAAAGAAGTTTCCGGCAAACCTCTGGTTGTTCATATGCATGCCACCGAATACGATCGCGCAGGAGAAGATAGAATCAATACGGAAGTTTTTGGTATTGAGCAAAAAGGGATGAAAGAGGCTGATAGAGTTATTACAGTAAGTAACCTTACACGTGATATTGTTATCAAGCACTATGGGATTGATCCGGCAAAAATTCAAACGATTCATAATGCCATTGAGCCTGTTGATAAGGATAATCTGCAGCTCAATCGTTCCGTTAAAGAAAAAGTAGTTACTTTTTTAGGGCGACTTACTTTCCAAAAAGGTCCCGAATACTTTGTGGAAGCTGCCAAATTAATCCTGGAAAGAGATGATAATGTTCGTTTTGTAATGGCTGGAAATGGAGATATGTTCGAAGAATTAATTAAGCGAGTTGCTAAATTGAGAATAGCTACTAAATTTCATTTTACAGGTTTCTTAAAAGGAGCCGAAGTAGATAAAATGTTCCAATTATCGGATGTGTTTGTAATGCCCTCTGTATCTGAGCCTTTTGGGCTAGTTCCATTGGAAGCTATGCGATCGAATGTGCCTGTGGTAATTTCTAAACAATCGGGGGTTGCAGAAGTTCTTACCAATGCCTTAAAAGTTGATTTTTGGGATGTTGAAGGAATAGCAGATGCTATTTATGGACTACTTCACTACAATTCATTATCTGAAATGTTTATTAAGAACGGAGTTGAAGAAGTGGATAATTTAAAATGGGAACATGCGGCAAAACAAGTTAAAGCAGCTTATGAAAGTGTACTGTTAAATAATATAGAATTAGATAAATAATAAATATGCAATCAGTTTGTCTTTATTTTCAGGTTCATCAACCTTATCGTTTAAAAAAGTATCGTTTTTTTAACTTAGGTAATGATCATTATTATTACGATGATTATTTAAATAAATCGATCATGGAACGTGTAGCTGCAAAAAGCTACATTCCTATGAATAATTTGTTACTCGAATTAATTCAAAAACATGGCAAAGCTTTTAAAGTTAGTTTTTCTATAAGTGGATCTGCTTTGGATCAATTTCAGGAATATACGCCCCAAGTTTTAGCTAGTTTTAAGCAATTGGCACAGACAGGAAATGTAGAATTTCTAGCCGAAACTTATGCTCATTCCTTGTCAGGGATGAAGAGTAAGGAGGAATTTGTCAGGCAAATTAAAATGCATCAGGAAAAGATAAAAGAACTTTTTGGTGTAAGTCCACAAACATTTCGAAATACAGAATTAATTTACTCTGATGAAATAGGAGAGACCATAGCTGAAATGGGATTTAAAACCATGTTAACAGAAGGTGCAAAGCACGTTTTAGGATGGAAAAGCCCGAATTTTGTATATACAAACGCTATAAATCCTCGTTTAAAAGTGTTGTTGAGAAATTTTCAATTTAGCGACGATATTGCTTTTCGCTTTTCCAACCAAAATTGGAATGAATGGCCTTTGACAACAGATAAATTTTCGGATTGGTTAGGCCAACTAAATCCAAAAGAACAGGTTGCTAATTTGTATATGGATTATGAAACCTTTGGAGAACATCAGTGGACTGAAACAGGGATTTTTGAATTTATGCGGAATTTACCTGAAAAGATATTGAAAAAACCCAATTTATGTTTTAAAACGCCATCAGAAGTAAGCAAAGAATATCAGCCAATTGCTGCTATTCATGTTCCAAACGCAATTAGTTGGGCTGATGAAGAAAGAGATTTAACAGCGTGGTTAGGTAATGAAATACAAGATGAAGCTTTTGACAAACTGTATGCGATAGAAGTAGCCATGCGGAATTGTCAAGATCCCAGCTTGCAAAAGGATTGGCTTAAATTACAAGCCAGTGATCATTTTTATTATATGTGTACCAAGTGGTTTTCCGATGGTGCTGTACATCAGTATTTTACACCCTACGGCTCTCCTTATGAAGCATTTATAAATTTTATGAATGTACTTTCCGATTTTTATATCCGCTTAGAAAGAGAAGGAAAATCCAGACAAGAAAGTGATATTGAAAGCTTGCAATCTCCTCAAGAAGATGTTTTTAACATGCTTGGGAAGTTTACAAATGTGAAGCTTAAAAAAATGGTGAAAGACTTGAGTTTAGGAGAACTGTCGGCTCTGTTTTTTGAAAGCGATCAAGCAATTCGCGATAAAATGATGAAAATAATTGGAAAGAAGGAGCTTAATAAGATTCAAGAATACCGAGAGACTTCCAATGCTTTATCGAGTAAGGAAATAGAAAGTTATAAAGAAGATTTGAGAAAGAAAATAGCACGATTGCCTTAAATTTATTAATAATAAGGGCATATTTATATACAGCATACCTCTTTCCGTGGGTGAATTTGTATGACCATTTTAAATATGAAATCAAGTGAGAAAAAATTAGAAATTCTTCTTTATTAAGAGGGAAGACTTTAAATATTAGGTCTGTCAAAAGGGATTTTTCAAAAGAATTATATTGATGCATTTGCCTGAAATATAATTCTTTATAAATTTAACATCAAAATATAATCTAAAAATTAAAGATAGATGAAATCAAAATATATATTTGAAACTGCTTGGGAAGTTTGTAATAAAATTGGAGGAATACATACTGTATTAGCCTCTAAAGCTCCTTCCATTCAACCAGAATATGGAGATAATTATTTCTTTATCGGTCCGGATGTTTGGATGGAAACTAGTAATAACCCGGAATTTACAGAAGATAAATTATTGTACCCTGAATGGGTATTGCAGGCTCATTCTGAGGGTATTAATTTTCGCATAGGACACTGGAATATTAAAGGAAAACCAATTGCAATCCTTATTGATTTTAAACCCTATTTTAGTGAAAAGGATAAAATTTTTGCTTCTTGGTGGGAATCTTATAAATTAGATTCCATTTCAGGCGGATGGGATTATATCGAACCTGCTCTGTTTGGATATGCTGTTGGACGTGTAATCGATAGTTTTCAGAAACATTTTGGAGTCTATCAAGATGGAATAATTGCTCATTTTCATGAATGGATGACAGGTTCTGCTATTCTCTATTTAAAACAAAAGAATCCTTCCGTTGCTACCGTATTTACTACCCATGCAACTGTTTTAGGTCGTTCTATTGCAGGAAATGGTTTACCTCTTTATGATCATATTGAAAGATACAATCCGGAGTTAGTCGCTCGCGAGTTTTCGGTAGTGGCCAAACATTCGATTGAAAAATTAGCAGCAGAAAATGCGGATATGTTTACAACCGTTAGTGAAGTCACCAATATTGAATGTAAACATTTCTTAGGCAAAGTCGTAGATGTGGTCACTCCAAATGGATTTGATGGAAAATTTGTCACTTTTGGAAAAGAAAACCTGGAACAACAACGTGTTGAAAGTAGGGATTTATTGCTAAAAGTAGCCGGAAGAATGACTGATATTTCTTTCGCCAAAGATACTTTATTGATTGGCATCAGCGGTCGTTATGAGTACAGAAATAAAGGAATCGATGTTTTCCTTGAAGCACTTAATCAGTTAAAAACAAGACTTACTAAGAGAAGAGTTATAGCATTTTTAATGATTCCCGGTGGTATTAAAGGACCTAATTTGGAACTTGCAAAGGCTTTAGAATCAGAAGAAATGAATTTTACCAGTAATCGGTTTACGCACCAATTAACCGATAAAATTCATGATCCCATCCGAAACAAAATGAATGAACTTCATATGTATAATGCGGAGAATGATTTACTTACGGTTATTGGAGTGCCTGCTTATTTAAATGGACAAGATGGTATTTTTAATACCACTTACTATGACCTTTTATCGGCTTTCGATTTGAGTGTCTTTCCATCTTATTACGAACCTTGGGGATATACTCCATTAGAGAGTGTTGCTTTTGGAGTTCCTTCTGTCACCACCAATTTGTCTGGGTTTGGCCGATGGGTACAAGCTAATTTTGAGGAGAACAAAGGATTAATAGTTGTTCCTCGTGGCTATTCAAATGATGAGGAAGTTATCAGTCGGATTTCTGAAGTTATGGAAAGTTTTTACTTGGCAGATAATAATCAAATAAAAAATGCCAAAATTGATGCGACTCGAATAGCGAAAGAAGCTCAATGGAAAAAGTTTATTAAATACTATAAGGAAACCTACGAATTAGCAATAGAAAAAGCTCAATATAGAAGCAAGGATATTTTAAGCCAAACTCAATTCAATTTAGTAAAATCTACTTCTTTAAGTGTATCACAGAAGCCCTCTTGGAAAAAAGTATTGGTTCGCCCTGTTGTGCCAAAGAAATTGAACAAGCTAGCAGAGCTTACAAAAAATCTTTGGTGGTCGTGGAATTATTGCGCTCAGGACTTTTTTGAGGAATTGGGTGGCGATCTCTGGTTTAAATTAGAAAAGAACCCTGTGGCCATGCTTGAAAAAATCTCACAAGCTCGTTTTGAAAGATTTTTGACCAATCCGGAATTTATGGTCGATTACGAAAATGTCTTAACTAAGTTCGAAACTTACATGGCCAAAGCTAAAAATAAGCCAAAACAACAAATTGCTTATTTTAGTATGGAATATGGCATCGACGATAGCTTGAAAATATATTCAGGGGGATTGGGAATTTTAGCCGGAGATTATTTAAAACAAGCTTCCGATTCAAATATCAATATGATTGGTATCGGCTTATTGTATCGCTATGGTTATTTTAAACAGAAATTATCTCTTGAAGGTGATCAATTGGATATTTATAACCCGCAAAAATTCTCTCAACTTTCAGTAGAGCCTGTACGTTTTCCTAATGGCGAATGGGCGGTAATTAGCATTGCTTTGCCGGGAAGAAAAATGATGGCTAAAATATGGGTGGCGCAGGTTGGTCGAATTCCACTTTATTTGCTTGATACAGATGTCGAAGAAAATTCGGAGGAAGATCGTAAAGTAACTCACCAACTTTATGGCGGTGATTGGGAAAACCGGTTAAAACAAGAGCTCTTATTGGGTGTAGGTGGTATTCGACTAATTGAAGCATTAGGTTTGAAACCAGATATTTATCATGCAAATGAAGGTCATGCCGCTTTCAACTCATTGGAGAGATTGAAAAATCTCATTCAAGATGAGAAATTAAGTTTCAATGAAGCGAAAGAAGTTGTAAGGGCGAGCACACTCTTTACAACCCATACACCTGTTCCTGCTGGACACGATGCTTTTGAGGAAGGCATTTTAAGAAAATACATTCTACATTATGCCGATCGTTTACAGTTGAGCTGGGATGAATTTATGAATCTTGGAAGATGGAATTCTAATCAGGCTGGTGAGAAGTTCTCGATGAGCGTTCTTGCTGCCCGAATGTCGCAAGAAATGAATGGAGTAAGCCGTATTCATGGTCGTGTGAGTCAGAAAATGTTTGCATCTCTGTACGAAGGTTATTATCCTGATGAACTTCATATTGGATATGTGACCAACAGTGTACACTATTCTACATGGGCTTCGAAAGCCTGGCAGCAGTTCCATCACGAACTTTTTGGCGAAGATTTTTTGAAAAATCAAAGCGATGAAGATCTGTGGAAAAAAATAGATGAGGTTCCAAATGAGCGTATTTGCATGATTCATTTCAATCAGAAAAAGTTATTATTCGATTATTTACGCATTCGATTGACAGAAGAATTAACTCAGAGACAAGAAAATCCGGCTTATATTGTTCAAGTAGTTGAAAATATGGATCCAAAGGCCTTAACTATTGGATTTGCACGTCGTTTTGCTACTTACAAAAGAGCACATTTATTATTTACTAATTTAGATCGATTACGAAAATTGGTGAGTAATAAAACGCAACCTATCCAGTTTCTATTTGCAGGAAAGGCACATCCACACGATAAAGCGGGTCAAGATCTGATAAAAAGAGTTATTGAAGTTTCTAAAATGCCCGACTTTATTGGAAAAGTTTTATTTGTCGAAAATTACGATATGCAATTGGCAAAGTATTTGGTAAGCGGAGTTGATGTGTGGTTGAACACGCCAACCCGACCTTTGGAAGCTTCTGGTACTAGTGGAGAAAAGGCTGTAATGAATGGGGTTATGAATTTCTCTGTCCTTGATGGATGGTGGGCCGAAGGTTATAAAGATGGAGCAGGTTGGGCACTTGAAGAGGGTAGAACCTATCTGAAACAGGACATGCAGAATATGCGCGATGTAGAAATAATTTATTCGAAACTTGAGTCAGAAATTTTGAGAACTTATTATGAGAAAAATACGAGTAAGGTCTCTGATAAATGGGTTACTCATATAAAAAATACATTTACTCAAATTGCGCCTCGTTTTACCATGAAACGTATGCTCGATGATTATTTTGATCGTTTTTACAATAAGTTATTTACCAGTAGTAAAGCTTTTCAAGCAGATCACTTTAAACTAGCAGTGGAATTGGCAAAATGGAAAGAGAAAACAGCGATTAAATGGGAGAATATCAGTATTGTTTCTGTAGAGTTACCTCAAACTGATCAAGAACAAACATTAAGTCTAGGAGATATTTTTATAGCGCGCATCGAAGTGAATTTAGCCGAATTGTTGCCAGAAGAGGTTCGTGTTGAAATTTTGTTCGGGGAAATAGAAGATGGTGATATAAAGTATATTATCTATAAAGAGGAGCTAAAAGTAGAAAGTTTGCCTAATGGAAATATTTTATATTCATGTGCCATTGCAGTTGAAAGAACTGGCGTATACGATTATGTATTCCGTTTGAGTCCCAAATCTAAAAATCTGGCTTATCAGGAGGATTTCCCTTTAATTAAATGGGTTTAGAAAGAGGAAGAATTAATTTTTTATTGGGTTTATTTCCCATTTTATATTCTAATATACCGCCTTGTATCAGCTCATCATGAGTTAGATACAGGCGATTTATTATTTTATTATTCAATGTAATCTTTTGAATATAAATATTTTCTGAACTTTGGTTAACGGTCTTTATTTGAAGAATATTCCCATTTTCAAAGGAAAGTTTTGCCGATTTTACAAGAGGACTTCCAATAGAATAATAATTTGAGCCAGGCGCTACAGGATAAAATCCCAAGGCATTAAAAACAAACCAAGCACTCATTTGCCCGGCATCATCATTCCCGCATAAGCCATCTTTTGTATTGGAATACATTGTTTTCATTATCATTCGGACACGAGCTTGTGTTTTCCATGGCGCATCTGTCCAATTGTATAGAAATGCAATATGGTGCCCAGGTTCGTTTCCATGCACGTACAAACCGATAATACCGTCACGCGTAATATCTTCTGTATTTGCAAAATAGCGATCATCCAGGTGCTGAGTAAATAAAGAATCTAGGTGTAGCTCAAAAACTTTTTTTCCACCCATTAATGAAATCAATTTTTTTGGATCTTGAGGAACATATAAACTATAATTCCACGCATTTCCTTCTATAAATCCTTCACCGTGTGTGCTTAGCTTATCAAAATTAGTGCGCCATTCACCATTTTCCAATTTAGGTGCCATAGATACTCTTTGCGGATTAAATACATTTTGATAGGAGAGGGCTCTTTGTTCAAATTCATTAGCAATACCAGCCTCATTTATTTCCTTAGCCATTTGCGTTATACACCAGTCGTCGTATGCATATTCCAGAGTTATAGAAACCGAATATGGATTTTTATCATCAGGGACGAAACCTAATTTTTTATAATATCCAATACCATCATAATAATCTGTATTTGCCGATTGAACAGAAGCTTCCAGAGCTCTGTGATAAGATTCTGGCTTTAGCACTTTTTTTATCATGGCATCAGCCAATAAAGAAACACTATGATAACCAATCATACACCAGTTTTCGTTGGCATAATGCGACCATACAGGTAACATTGGATGAACGCTTTGATCGTAATGTGCCAAAAGCGATTCCATCATATCTTTATTTCTACTGGGTTGAATTAAATTAAACAAGGGATGAAGTGCCCGATAGGTATCCCATAGTGAGAAAATAGTGTAATTAGTAAAATCATTTGCTTGATGTATATTTCCGTCTAAGCCTTTGTAAGCCCCGTCAACATCCATAAACTCTATTGGACTTAAAAAGCTGTGATATAATGCCGTATAGAAGGTTTCTTTATCAGCCAAAGTCAATGTTTCCACTTGTATCTTTGCTAGCTCTGCATTCCAAACTTCTTGTCCTTCTTTCTTCGTACGTTCAAAATCCCAATGTGGAATTTCAGCCTTCAAATTTCTCAAAGCACCTTCTGTACTTGTTGAAGACAATGCAAATTTTAATAAAATGGGCTCGTTTTCTTCTGTATCAAATTGAAAATAAGCTCTAATTTGTCGGCCTGCCATTTCAGGAAAATTCTTTGTTTCATCAAATTTGCGCCAAAAACCCTTATAAACTTGCTGGTCATATTTTTTATGACCGTAGTTTTTAATTGGTTTGGAAAAAGAAAGTGCAAAATAAACTGTTCTTGTTCTTGCCCAACCTTCAGTTTCCCGATATCCCGTAACCAGCGTATCATTCTCTACACGTACAAATGTCCATACATTCTTTTCATCAAAATTATAGATGCCCGACATAAGATCCAGAACAATATTTGCACTATCTGTTTTTGGGAAAGTATAACGATGAAAACCTACATGTATACTTGAAGTAAACTCTGCATTTATTTTATAATCAGAAAGATAAACTTTGTAATAATTAGGCTCTGCGATTTCGTTTGCATGAGAAAATCGAGATCTGTATCCCGTTTCCGGAGTGTCCGCTTTTCCCGGATTTAAGTATAATTTCCCAACAGTTGGCATTACCAAAAAATCGCCTAAATCGGAATGACCAGTTCCGCTAAAATGAGTATGACTAAAACCGACTATCGTGGAATCTTTGTATTGATAACCTGAACAATAAGCATAAACATCTGGATTGTATTTTCCATCGATGGCATAAGCTTGTGTGTCAGTTTCGGGACTTAGTTGAACCATGCCAAATGGGCGAGTGGCACCGGGAAAAGTATGTCCCATATTCTGAGTTCCTACAAATGGATTTACATACTGAATAAAATTAGGGTTTTCTTGAGCAATTAGTAATTCGAAAAATAAACTAAAAAAAATAACACTTAAGTATTTCATGGTCGAGGAAAGATTGAATGAAAATTTTCTCAAATTTAACAATTCTGCTAATTCAATGAGAATAATTCGACTAACTCGCCTTTTCGAACGGCTTGTTTTCTGACTTAATAATTACATTTTGCAGGGGACGGAATCGTTTACGTATGAGTAGCCATTTGGCTGGATATTGCTCTAACAAGCGGATTATCTTATCGCTATGATGTTTTAGCTTATCCGAAATAGCGGCTGCGGTAATAGGTTTTTCAAATTTATGCCCCACATTTGCGCTCGTAAGTTTCCATCCTAAATTAAGTATAGTTTGAGCTGCTTGTTCCATTTCGTTTAGAAAATCAAATGTTTTGGAGTGTTGGTGCTTGATATTTTCTACCGCAAGAGTTTCTGAAGAAGAGTTTATTGTATGCTCTTGCTTTATCGTGGAAATATCAAAGTTAAAATAATCTGCTTTTATAATGTGCTCATGCACGCCAGTTCCATAATTTAGCGTTTTGGCCAATGACATTGCTTTCCCAAGCTGTTTTTTGAGATCAAAAACGCTTCCGTTAAATTCACTTATCAATTCCTTTGCTTCTTCAGATAAATAAAAGACGTCTTTTTCATCAGCGCTTAAATCATTGATTAAGAATTCGGTAAGTTGAATTAAGTTTTCCTTGTTCCGTTCTTTAATTTTAAAATTCTCTTGCTCCGTTTTATGTTTTGACTCCAAAATATACCGCGTTTGCTCATTAAGCATACGCAAGCTCTTCTGGTTGTGCATCACTGTTTTTAGTTGTGCATTTAAACTACTGAATATCAAATGACCAATAATTGCTTTATTTGAAGTTGTCAAGACGTTATCTGATAGACTTAAACCAAAATCGGCTGTATTTTTTCGAAAATAAAAGAGAAAAAGATCCTTGGCATAATCCGTTGAATTTGGAAATGCCACACACAAAACATGGCTTTCAAACTCGGAAAAAAGATCTTGCTTAAGGCTTTTCGATTGATTATTTGAATAGGGGATATGGCTTATACTTAACCAATTTTGGCTGCTTTGCTTTCGTCTAAATGTATTTAAGATATCCAAAGAATCCTTATCAAACTCTTTTTGCTCAGGCTGTTGTATCCGATAACTTCTCTCAATGCTATGTAGCTCCGTTTTTGCAGTTTCAGAATTATAAAACAAAAGATCCACACGCTCAATTCCAGGTAAGCTTCTTAAACTTTCACCTAAAATGACCAAATAGGGGTTATCAAGAAAAGTAAACAACTCTTGCATAGCTATTTCGCTTTTGTCTTTATAAAGAGTAAAAGTACATTAAATTTTAAGTGAATTCAATAAATAGGCAATATTATTAAGAAAATAATTAAGAAAAAATAAATTACTTAAATATTGCTTAAGTAAAAATATAAGTCTTAAATATGTTTACAATTCTTTAATAGCGCGCTATTTTTGTTTCGGATTTTTACTTTGAGGGTAAGCAATTAAAGCAAAATAATTAAGAAAACAAGAAAAAATTAAGTATATGTCGAGAGGAATAATAGATTTAATTCAGGAAAATAAACGCCGTTTTTACAAAGGTGAAATTAGAAATTGTTTTTATGAGGAAGCTTCTATTTCAAGAGAAAAGAGAGCAAACTCTACCATTATTAACAAATCCTTTTCGGCTTCTAATCCAACATCCTTATGGGATAATTTAAAGACAATTGGCCAAAAATTTAGCAAAGAACTCTTTTACGAACCTATAAAATAGCTGTCTTAGAATAATTTCGCATGCCATATATTTCTTATTCAACCAATTATAGCCACCTATATCGTTGACATAGAGCCTGTAAAAGCTTTTTATAAAATGTTACTCTAATAGTTTTAGCACTTTCATTTTTTTTGTAATTTGTGTCGCTTTAAGATTACTCTTCGTTTAAATAACCAAACGCTGGCAATGAAAAGAACTCTAATTCTGCTATTTTTATCTCTCTCATTCTCGTTGTATTCACAAACGCAGCAGAACAGCCGTTTAGACAGTTTAATGGATTTGAGTTTGAAATATAGCGGATCGAAGCTCGTAGATGTCTATATTGAGATTGCAAAGTTGCAAGGAGTATCCAATGCTGAGTTGGCTCATCAATCGGCAGATGAGGCCATTCGTTTAGCAACACAAATAAAATATCCTAAAGGAGTGGGAAAAGCATACTTTGTCAAGGGAACCATTTGCAATTATGCTAACAGTCCTTTAAAAGCCGAGGACTATTTTAAAGAGTCTAAAAAAATCTTTTTTGACTTAAACGATCCGGATAATTTAGCACTTGCTTCTGTCGGTTTGGGAGAAAGTTATTCGCAGAGAGGTATGTTTAAGGAAGCAATTAAAGCTTATGGTGATGCCATTTCTTTTTTTGAATCTGTAGGCGATTATAAATCGCTCGCTAATGCCTATTCTAAATCTGGAACAACCTATAATATGGTGGACGATTACCATAATGCACTACATTCTTTTCAAAAAGCGGAAGAATATTATCAAAAAATAGGGGATTCTTATGAGTTGAATATTACAAAAAATTCCATAGGAATCGAATTGTATTATTTGGGTGATTATAAAGGCGCAATAGAGGTTTGGACCGAATATGAAAATGCGATGCGAAAATTGGAAGATTGGCATCGCGTGAGTGCTACTCTAACAAATAAAGGAATCATTTACAATAGTTGGGCGGAGTATAATGAAGCCTTATCAAATTTTTCGGAGGCGCTGGAATTAGCTGAGAAATCGGACAATAAATCAAATATTTCAGGTATCTATAATTCCATGGGAAATTCTTTTCAATATTCCGGGAATGCAGAAAAATCGTTGGAGTATTACCGGAAATCGATTGCTTTGGGTGAGGAAACAGACTCCAAACAAAGTATTTCTGTTGGTTTGCATAATATAGGTGAATTGTATTTAAATACAGGCTATACAGATTCCGCCTTGTATTATGTTCAAAAATCGTTGCAGATTGAAAATACACTCATGAATAAACGTGGAATTGCCGAAACCAAGGCCACTTTGGGCAAAATTTATTTTGCTATGAAGAAGTATCCATTGGCTTTTTCTTTTTTTACTCAAGCAGAAGAAGCTTTTCTTGAAGTTGATAACATTAGCGGATTAGCGGATGTTTATCAAAAATATGGTCAAGCCTATGCTGAAATTGGAAATGATTCTCTTACAGTTTATTACTTGAACAAAAGCAATAAAATTGCTGAAGAAATTGATTTGAAGAAGATTCAATTTGAAAACCATCGTTTTTTAGCAGATTATTTTGAAAAAGCCAAAAAATATGAAATGGCCTTGAAGCATCAAAAGTTGTATCATCAAATTAATGATTCTATTTTTAATCAAGTGTCACTCGATAAAACTTCTTATCTTACAATTAAACTGGAGAAAGAAGCGCAGGATAAAGAGCTTGCCAAATTACTACGCAAACAAGATGAAATTAATTATAAAAATAAGATTAAAGTCTATATTAATTACTTCGTTACCTTAATTTTATTAATTCTGGCAATTTCATTTTATATGCGCTTTATCGCCAATAAAAGATCAACAACTCGTATAAATGAGCAATATCAGGTAGTTCTGGAAAGTGAAGAGAAAATAAAAGCGTTAATCGATGCTTCAAACGACATTGTTCTTTTAATTGATATAAACAGACAGGTGGTTTCGGCAAATTCAAAAGCAGAACTTATATTAAATAAAGGAAACCAACTGGTGGGTTATGAATTTAACCAAATTGTCGACAGCTTCTTTGATGGCCAATTTGACTTACATATACAAAGAGTTTTCAAATTAAGTACAAGTCGTAAGTTTAATCTGGTTTCAAATACAAATAGATCATACGAAATAACCATAAACCCCGTTTATAAGCAGGGAATTGAAGTGAGTGGACTTGCGATTTATATGCGAGATGTTAGTGATATTCTAAATGCTCAAAATGAGAAAAAGAAATTGGAAGAACAGTTATTTCAAGTGCAAAAATTAGAATCCGTAGGGACTATGGCGGGAGGAGTGGCTCATGATTTTAATAATTATTTGGGTACTATCTTAGGTTATAGTAGCATGGGTTATGATGATTCAGCCGAAGGTTCAGCAATAAATCGTTATTTTAATCAAATTATAAAAGCTGCAAAATCGGCACAACATACGGTTCAGAAAATCTTAACCTTTAGTCGAATTGATGAAAGTGAAAAACAGAATCGTGTCAATATTGTTGCTGTAGCACAATCGGCCGTAGAAATGGTGGAATCTACCCGACCAAAAGGAATTCATTTTGAGTCTAACTTTAGCTCCGAATCTATCGAAATATTAGGCAATGAAATTGAAATGCAACAAGTATTTATCAATCTATTTAATAATGCTTTTCATGCTATGGAAGGTATTGAAAAAGGACAACTAGAATGTCGGATTAGCAATACCATTTTTAAAGAGAAACATCAAGGTCTCGTGAATAAATTAAATAGCATTTCTTTTGTTGGTATTTATGTTAGAGATAATGGTATGGGGATGACAGAACAAGTGTTAAATAGAATTTTTGAGCCATTTTATACAACCAAAAGTGTAGGAAATGGAACAGGGCTAGGATTATCGGTAGTTCATGGAATAATTAAAAATCACAAAGGCGAATTGTATGTAGAATCCGAATTGGGAAAAGGAACTACATTTTATATTTATTTGCCTACTATATCATAAAAAAAGAGAGAGAAATGAAAAAAAGAATTTTAGTAATTGACGATGATATTCAATTTAGAACGATGATTGTTGAAATGCTGGAAAGGAAAGACTTCACTGTTTTTTCTGCTAGTGATGGAGAAAAAGGCTTGCAAATTTGGCAAGAACTTAAACCCAATTTGGTGATAACCGACATTATTATGCCAAACAAGGAAGGAATAGAAACTATTATAGATCTAAAGCGCAAAGATAAAAGCGTTAAAATAATTGCAATTTCGGGTGGGGGAAGAATTAATGCAAAAGATAATTTGCATTCCGCCAAACTTTTAGGTGCTTCTTTAACTTTAGCGAAACCGTTTGATAATTCTCAATTAATGGAAGCCATTTATCAATTGATAGGTGAATAGTCGATAAAAAGCCGCAAGAGATTCCAATCTAGTCAGTATTTTATTTTGTGCTTGTTTCTAATTACGGGAAGCTGTCTTTAAGGAATATCCACATCAATTGTTTAAATATCGAATTGTGTTAAATAAATCAAAAAAAGCAGAACTTTAAGTAATATTATTGATATTTGTTTATCCAATTACAAAATGTGATCTAATTAAATTTCATAATGAGCGAGGAAATGTGCTTAATTTAAAGGTAAATAATATGCATATTACCAAGTTCTGAAAGACATTAAAAAAATAAACGTAAACGTATGAATACATTAAAATTATTATTTATTGCATTGATAGTTAGCTTTTCAGCTCAATTAAATGCACAAACTGCAGATGAAATTATTGCCAACTATTTTGAGAATACAGGTGGAGTAGATGCTTGGCAAAAAATAGGAGGTATGAAAATGAGTGCTAAAATTAATCAAGGAGGAATGGAGATTCCTTTGGAAATTATTCGGTTAAAAAATGGAAAACAAATGACGGTGATTAATTTTCAAGGCAAGGAAATTAAGCAAGGCGTTTTTAATGGTGAAGTATTGTGGAGCACCAATTTCATGACTCAAAAAGCAGAAAAAGGAGATCAAGAAACCACTGATAATTTAAAACGTCAGATGAATGAATTTCCTGATCCATTTTTAAACTATAAAGAAAACGGATATATCATTGAATTATTAGGGAAGGAAACCATGGATGGTACTGAAACTTTTAAACTTAAACTAACAAAAAAACCGATTTTTGTTGATGGGGTAGAAGAGGATAATGTTTCTTACTATTTCTTTGATACAGAAAACTTTGTTCCCTTAGTTGTACAAGTTGAGATTAAAGCAGGGCCTATGAAAGGACAGGTTTCAGAATCAAAAATGAGTGATTATCAAGAAGTGGGTGATGTTTATCTGCCTTTTTCATTAACTCAAGGATTAAAAGGACAGCCCGGTCAAACTATTGCTATTGACAAAATTGAATTAAATCCTCAAATTAATGATATAGAGTTTGAATTTCCTGAGGAAGTAGTAGTTACGCCTCCAGAAGTAAAAAAGTAAAATATGCTTTTAATCCTCAATAATAAATCTATTGGGGATTTTTTTATTCTCTTAAATCGTATCAAAATGAAGAAAATAGTAATTGCTTTTGTATTGAGTTTAGGTATATTATCACAAATGTCTATAGCTCAGACAACAAATACCGTTTCTGTAAAAGATTTATTTGGTAGTCTTACAGCTCGACACATTGGTCCTGCTTTAATGAGTGGTCGGATTAACGATATGGAAGTTCACCCCACAAATCCTAGAATTATTTACACAGGTACTGCTGGAGGTGGTGTTTGGAAATCGAACGATGCTGGAACAACTTTCAATTCAATTTTTGATGATTATTGCCAATCGATAGGTTGCGTTTCACTTGATCCAAATGATCCGGATAATATTATCTATGTTGGGACGGGAGAAACTTGGACACGTAATAGTGTTTCTGTTGGTGACGGGCTTTATAAATCTATTGATGGAGGCTCTTCCTGGAATAAAATAGGTTTTGAAAATTCAGAACGTATTGCTAATGTCATTGTAAATCCAAAGAATTCTGACGAAATATATGTCGCTGTTTTAGGCGCTCTTTGGTCGGATAGTGAAGAACGTGGTGTTTATAAAACTACCGATGGAGGAAAAACTTGGGACAAAGTTTTATACGTAAATCAAAAAACGGGATGTGCCGATTTGGCTATAGATCCAACAAATCCTGAAGTTCTTTATGCCTCTATGTGGGAATTTAGAAGAACGGCCTGGTCTTTTGATTCAGGAGGAGAATATAGTGCGCTCTATAAATCTTTGGATGCCGGAAAAACGTGGAAAAAAATTCACAATGGTTTTCCAAAAGGGAAACTGGGTCGTCTCGCTATCGCGGTAGCACCATCTAATCCGAATATTCTTTATACGGTAATAGAAGCCGAAGAAGATGCTCTTAAAGGACTCTATCGAAGTGATGATGCCGGTGAAAACTGGAAACAATTAAATAATGATTTTGGCATTACGGTGCGCCCTTTTTACTTTTCAAGAATTGTTGTTGATCCTAAAAATCCGGATGTTGTTGTAAAAGCAGGATTGAATGGATCCATTTCAAGAGATGGCGGTAAAACGTTTAAAAATTTAGGAATGATGCATAGTGACATTCATGATATAGTTTTTGATGTAAAAGATTCAGATAGGATTTATGCAGGAACAGATGGCGGCGTTTATCGTTCCTGGAATGGCGGCACCACAATGGAAATAGTGGAAAATCTCCCTATTTCGCAATTTTATCAAGTGAGTGTTGATAATGCCGAACCCTATAATGTATATGGTGGCTTGCAAGACAATGGATCTTGGTATGGGCCTTCCGCTTCGGATGCAGGCATAGAAGCTCGAGACTGGAATTCAATAGGAGCAGGTGATGGTTTTAGAGTATATAAGCATCCTACAAAAAATATTATTTATTCTGAAATGCAAGGAGCAGAGAATGTTTGGCGTTTTGATGTGGATAATAAGTTGATAAAGACTATTCAGCCTCTTCCTCAAAAAGGATATCCAAAATTGCGTTTCAATTGGAATGCGCCAATGGCGATAAGTGAACATCAACCAAATCGGATTTATATCGGAAGTCAATTTTTGCATAAATCGGAAGATATGGGCGATACTTGGACTATTATTTCTCCCGATTTAACTACCAATGATAAAAGCAAACAGGAGCAAGAAAATTCAGGTGGTTTATCAGTAGATAATTCAGGTGCCGAAAATCATACTACAATATTTACTATTGCAGAATCTCCTTTAGATGAGAAT
>JAGGUP010000086.1 GCA_021158405.1 Bacteroidales bacterium | reverse complement strand
CAAATGATTTACCGATAATATTTTTACAGTTTTATTTATTCAATTTTGATATTTTCAAAAGAAATATTGCGGAATTATCATTGATTGAGGTTCATTGAGTAAGTTTTGCATATTGATTCTTCAAATTATGCTTTTTCATAATAGATTTTACTTTCTAAACTGTACCAAGCGATACATTTTCTAACTTCACGATTCGTCGAAGAGATGTTCCGTTTTTCAGCTCCTTTACTACTGCCTTGTACCGTTGGAGGACAATCTTATCATCCTCTACAGTCCCTCTTACTCTTCCTTTATCTTGGTTGATTTCTGGCTTAAAATTGTGCTATGGAATGACTATAATCTAAAATTAGAACAGTATTAATTCTAAGTACTATACCACTTTTTTGATTCTGGATTTAAATCCCAAATGCCTCTCTTTTATTATCTGAACCTTGTATTCGGCTTTTAATTTTTCTAATGCTGATGATACACGTTTATTGGCTAACCTAAGTGCTTCCATTTTTAGTTTGTTTCCTAAAATATCCCAACCCTCTTCTTTCCTCTGATTGTTGGATATGTCGTAGAATTTATTTTTAGGACTGTTTTTGTTTATGCAAAATAATCCTGCAAGTTCCTTATCGTATTTTTTTATGTCTATCCTGCCTTTTGGCGTTTTTTCTTGGATGATTTTCTCTATTTCGATTTCTGTTAGATTAGATTTCAAAATAAAATGATTGTGATAACCTTTTCGGTCGTTAAATGTTCTGTAGTAAAGAACATTCTTGTTGTTTTATTTGGATTCGCTTTTTCAATCTGGTCGTATAGGCTATGCATTATATTAAAGCATTCCATTTGTGGAAGAGATTCTTCATTGGCTTTGGTTTGTTCTAATTGCCATCGTATGTTGCATCGTGAAATTGATACGGTGGATATTGAAGAACCGAAAAGGCGGAGAATTCAAGCATAAAAAAAACCTCATCAAATAAATGATAAGGGTTTCGCTTAATAAGGCAGGTGGAAGCCAAGCCTTAAAAAGCAGTGACAAAAATATACTTTTTATTGAGTAAAATAACACGTCTCCATTTTTTTTGCATTTAAAAAAAGCCTTCTCAACTCAGCTTAAATCGCTACATTTGGAACTTTTATACAAATACAATAACATTTGAAAAAGAACCATTTTATTAGCATTGGATTGATGGCTTTATCGCTTTTCTTGATTAGTTGGGGAGGCACCGGGCATTATAAAATTAATACGGCTGCAGGCTTATCTTTTAATTCAGAAATGGAGCAGTTTAACGGTTGGGTAAGTATTTTAGCGGCTCACGCTTCGGATGCTGACTACCGGAAATCTGATGATCCTACGGAAGGTCCAAAACATTATATCGATATCGACAATTATAATGAGTTTAATACACAGGGTAGAATTCCTCAAACGCTAGACTCGGTAATTGCCATCCATGGTTCTTCATTTGTATACGGCAATGGCATTTTGCCTTGGGCAACCTTGGCTGCTTTTGATTCTTTGGAGAGTTGTTTTGAACGTCGCGATTGGGACAAAGCTGTACTTTTCGCCTCCGATCTGGGACATTATGTAGCCGATGGACATATGCCGCTTCATATTACTAAAAATTATGATGGACAGTATACAGGAAATAATGGAATTCATTCGCGCTACGAATCCACTATGGTCAATGCGTATATTTCACAATTTACCTATGAGGGTTCTGATGCTACTGAAATTCAAGACGTAAGACAGTATGTTTTTAATTACTTGTATACAAATACTGGTTTTGTGAGTGCTGTGATTGATGCTGATGATAATGCGAAGAGCATCAACAGCAGTACAAGTTCAACAGAATACAAAATGGCTCTTTGGGACCAAACAAAAGACTTTACCATTCCCTTGTTTAGCAATGCTTCTCACGCGCTTGCGGAACTTATATATACCGCATGGTTAAAGGCCGGAAGCCCATTGATGATTACAGATGCTGTTTTTACGAGAGCGCATGATAATGGTTTTCGTCTGGAAGAAATTGCGCCAAATCCAATCCGGAATTCGACTCGTATTCATTATACGCTTACACAAGCAAGTGATATACAAATACTGGTAGTTTCTTTATCCGGACAGTTGATTGAAATGCTTGAGCAAGGACACAAGGAAAATGGGAGCTATACGATAGAATGGCAGCCGACAGATCTCCAATCCGGGGTTTATTATATTGTGTTGAAATCAGGCCAATATGCTGACATAAAAAAAGTAGTGGTGGCGAGGTAATTGAAATCAAAAATCATTAATCAATATCAGATCCTTCCTCCTTCGTTGCACCAATGACAATTTTACATAACTTATTGTATGTTAAGTCTTCACTAGAATTAATATCGAACAAGGAACACCGATTAACGATTTTAGAAGGAATGACGATCAATATAAAAATGCCATTTCTAAAATCAAAAAATGTTAATCCTTCCTTCCTCCTTCGTTGTCAGGATGACACAATGCTCTCAATAACAAAATAATATAACCAACAGTTTGTTTGGTCTGTGATTAATAACAACAAAGAACACCGAACAAGGAATACCGAACAAGGAATTGAGATTTTGCGTTAGCTGAAAAACACCTGAAATTAAAAATCGTTAATCGATATTCGAGATTCATTTTTTATATTTATCAGGCTGTGTTATACTGCAATAGGATGCTATTTGTATATGCTATTGCAATTTAATGTTTTTGCAATAGGCATCCCTTCGGGAGCGTTAATTGCAGTTAATTTAGATGCGTTTGTCTTGAAAATAATATCTTGAGTTTAGGAAGCAATAGAGTATTAGTTGTAATTTCGTCATGCAATTCTATCTGTTTGATAATTTGTAGAACCAACCGATTAATTCATTGCTTTAGAATGCAATACTATTTTATTAAATGTAAAAAATGGAAATTGTTTGGATACTGTTAATTGTAATTTTTGCTTCCCTTATTAAAGGGATAACAGGTTTTGGATTTGCATTGATTGCTCTGCCACCGTTGTTATTTTGGTATACTCCTCAAGAGATTATTCCGGTTGTTTTGATGTGTAATTTATTTGCCTCCACACTCATTGTCTTACAAAAAAAAGAAAGAAAACTGGTGGAAAAGCATTTCCAAACCTTAATATATTATGGGGCATTCTTTACTATTTTCGGAACATTTGCTCTTAAATATGTAAAGGGAGATACCTTGGTTTTTATCATGAGCATTTTTTTTATTCTTTTATCCATTATTACACTTGTTGGTGTGAAATACAACATTAAACAAACCAAACTAAATATCAAATTAGCAGGTGCTTTGTGTGGTTTCTTGACGGGAAGTATTTCGGTAAGCGGACCACCAATGGCGCTTTTTCTTAATGCTGTTCATGTTGATAATCAACAATTTCGTGAAATATTTGCTTGGTTTAATATCGTAACCGCCTCGGTAGCTGTTTTTGGGTTTTTGATGCTGGATTTACTGACACAAGAAATTTTAAAAATGACATTCATGTTTTTGCCAATACTTTACTTGGGAACCTTTTTCGGTAAAAGATTAAATAAATATATCTCTGAAAATTTCTTTAAGAAGATTGCAATATCAATGAGTTTGATTTCTAGTGTATTTCTTTTATGGAAGATATTGTAAGTAAAATCCGAATTCAGTATAATTATTTAGGATCTTGCTTTACAACTATGACTAATTTACTTAATTTTGAGTTTTAATTTATGAGCTATATGAGAATACATTTTAATACACCGATTACTACAGTGGTTTTTCTTTCTTTATTGATAGGAAGCGTTTTTGTTTCTTGTAAAAAAGAAACAGTTGCGCCTACTGGCGGAGAAGCTCCAGCCCTAACTCAAAAAGTAAATGAGTTTATCAAAGCCGGTATGGAAGATGCTTATTTGTGGGAACAATTCTTGCCCAATATTGATACGAAATTGGAATTTGATTCCAAAGAGTATTTTCATAAATTGCTTTATGAAGAAGATAAATGGTCTTTTATAACCGATGATATTGAGGGACTAGAAGCAAGCTTTAATGGTGTTGAAACCACTTTTGGGTATTCACTGGCTTTTTATTGGAAGGATGCAAATAGAACGTCTATTATTGCGTATGTAGAATATGTTTATCCAGATTCACCTGCGGCGGAAGCAAATATTAAACGGGGAGATATTATTTTACTTCTTGATGGGGCTGATATTACAATAGATAGTTATTTGGATTTACTATATGGTTCTTCAATTTCTATTACTTTAGGCGTAGATAATAACAATACAATTTCGCCGGGAAGCTCCCTAAGCATGACTTCCCAATTATTAAATTTAGATCCTGTTTTGAAAACAGCTGTTCTAGAAGAAGCTGGTCATAAAATTGGTTATCTGTTTTATGCTCAGTATATTAGTGATTATAACTCGAGTTTGGATTTGGCTTTTCAGAGTTTTAAAAATCAAGGGATTACCGATTTAGTTTTGGATATTAGATACAATCCGGGAGGTTATATGTCGGCCGCACAGCATTTATGTAGTTTAATTGCTCCCCAAAGCACAGTGAATGCAGCCGATGTTTTGGTCACTTTGCAATGGAATGCTTTTTACCAAAATTATTGGCAGACAAATGCAGTTTATAATCAAATACGCATGAATTTTGACCCCACAGTATCTGTAAATATGGATTTGTCTAAGATTTATATCTTAACAGGTAGTGGATCTGCTTCCGCCTCCGAATTAACCATTACAGGTTTAGACCCTTATATGGATGTGGTTTTGATTGGAGATACCACTTATGGCAAATATACCGGAAGTATAACTCTTAAACCGGAGGACTTCTACGACGATGCTTCTTATTATACCGATTTCGATAATTGGGGATTACAACCCATTGTTTTGCGTTATGCAAATGCGAATGGCGTTACTGATTTTAAAGATGGATTTGCTCCTGATTTTAGGGTCTACGACGATGTTAAAGGTGGAGCTGATTTGGGAGATCCTTCGGAACCTCTTTTAGCAAAAGCTCTTGAGCAAATTACAGGAATTACAAAAGTCACATCGATTGAAAAACAAGATGTGTTCTCTCTTGAAATAATAGACAGAGGATTCTCGCTTTTCGATAATCAAAAGCGTAATTTGATAGTTGATTTACCAGTTAAACTGGATAAAAAATTGAAAAGATAAATCAGGAATATTTAGTCGTTTTTTTTATTTTGCAATTTGCGAAGCAATGCTTTTTGCTTGCTTAACGCGATCGGCAATTCCAACGCCATCGCGCATGCTGCCCGCTAAATACAAACCTGGATTCTCTTCCTCAATTTTCAAAATATTGATTAATCGAGCCTCGCTATCAGCTCCATATTGGGCAATGGCTTGATTGTAATAATTTAATTCGAATAAATCCGGATTGAATTCGTCCAGATTCATCATCTCTTTAAAATCATTGGCAATAATCGATTTGAGTTCTTTGTCGGGGAGCTCAGTCAAATATGCTTTACGCATTCCGCCTGCAAAAACTGTAAAAAGAGCACCCTCTTTTGGAGCTCTGTTTTCGAATAAACTCGACATAAACAAAACGCCTAAAACGTTTTTGTTTTCTTTAAATGGAACAAGACCACCAAAGGCATCTAGTTTTCGGCCTTGCCATTTTTTAAATCCAATACTGGCTTCAACTACTTTCGCATATTTAATAGATTGAATAGGAGCAAGTTGAGATTTATTTAGAAAAGGAAAAAGAGTGGGTAATTGTGCGGAACTACCCGTAAAAACAAGATCTGAAAATTGCTCTTTTTTACCCTTGACATCAAGCGTAAAAGCATTATCCAAAACCTCGACTTGAGTTTCTGTAAAAATATTTTCTCTGCCAATTTCATCTACCAAAGCTGAAATCAGATTGGATAAACCACCTTTTACAGAAAAAATCTTGCGCGAAGCTTTTTTGTCGTTTTCCGATTTTGGCTCTCGCGATTTTTTAATGGCTCCACCTACAAAACTTCCATAGTTTTGCTCCAGATTGTAAAGTTTAGGCAGAGCATATTTAGGAACGATATAGGCGGGGTCTCCAGCATAAATTCCCAATATAAAGGGGTCGATAGCATAATCCAAGAAGCTTTGCCCTAATCTTCTCTTTACAAGGGATGCAAGGTCTTCATTCGGATTGTTTCCTTTCGTACGAAAAGGTTCTCCCAAAACGCGTAACTTATCGCGAAAACGAAAAAGAGGAGTGTTTATGGCAGAAAGCAAACTGGAGGGTAGGGCATGCCAATTTCCTTTTTTCCAAATCAATCTTTTTGCAGATGTGTCGTCGGCTAACTCTAAAT
>JAGGUP010000181.1 GCA_021158405.1 Bacteroidales bacterium | reverse complement strand
CAAATGATTTACCGATAATATTTTTACAGTTTTATTTATTCAATTTTGATATTTTCAAAAGAAATATTGCGGAATTATCATTGATTGAGGTTCATTGAGTAAGTTTTGCATATTGATTCTTCAAATTGTACATTTTTACAATTGCTTTTTTCTATCTCTAATGATTGTCATTGGTTTTACACAACTGTTTATTATTGTAACTTGTTATAGTTGTGTTATGTATCGTTTTTTGCCTTCTCATTTTTTTGACATACTAATCCTCTATAATTGCAATTATTTTTTTATTTCTAAATTTTCAGCAACTCATAAGGTCGATTTGTGAATAATTTGAGTATCCACTGTCGACCCTGATATCTCCATATTCCTGCAACTGCTATAAATCTAAAAACAAATCGTTTAAGGCGTGTTGTTGGCTTAATATCGGTAAATATCTCAGATACTTTTTTTAGAACATAATTATAGAAGTTCTTTATCATGGCCATTATAATCATAAAAGCTCCATTTTGATTCAGGAAAGAAAACGGTAAATGTTTCCAACCAAAATCATTATTCATTACATCAAATATTTTTTCGCTTGTTCCTCTTTGGTTATAGTATTCAATAACGTCTTTTTCTGTGCTTTCCCAATCAGATGTTAGTATTGACCGATATTTGAAAGCATCCTGCGTAAATACATCTACTTGATTATCATCTCGTTTTTCTCGCATGATAACTAATCTAAATTTTTTGTCCTCATAGAATTGAACAAATGGAATGGATGCTACTTCGTAATTTATATAGTTTATCTCAACAGCTTTCCAATCCTTTATTTCTCTGATTTGCTCGAACATGCTAACGCTTTTATTTGCCCTGATATAGAATAGTTTACTATGTTTATCAACTACATCAATTATCTCTTTTGAATACGAACCTGCATCCATCCTTGAACGATTTACTTTTATACCTTCACTCAACAATAATTCATAGGCTCGCCTGAGTGTTGACGCTTGTTCAAACTTTACATTGGCATTTCCATCTCTGTTTTCTAAATAGACAATCTTGTCATCAATAGTCGCTATCCCTGGTACATAACCTTTATTCTTTTTATAGGTCTTTTTAGCATCATATTTCTTATTTGGTAATACCTGATTATCATAATCAAAATCATACGATTTACCTGATTCTAATTGTTTTGTAAGAACTAATGACTTGAGATTTAAGCTGTTTAGCTTGGTGTTAATATTGAAATCATAAACATTATCCGAAGTAGATATAAGTGGTGAGTTCTCTACAGAAAGCTCCTTAATGCCACGCAATATTGTATCGGGGCTTGGAGCCTGATTGTTTGGAATGGCATTCAAATGGTCTTTTAAGTGAGTGCTAATATCTTCAATACAATCTCCTCCTGAGAGAAAAACATTAGAAAGATTTCTTATAATCTCACTGTACTGATAACCAGCAGTTTTAACTCTCATCCCTAATTCAGCATCAATGAGCCTACTTAGTCCTGATTGGTTGAATATTGAATTTATAAATGAAATCCCTGCAAAAGGACTAACAGACCCGTTTAATCTTTGTACTTTTATACCCATAATTTTATCGCTATTTTGGTTTGTTTAGTAGCACTAAAATAAGTGATATAATTATACGGTTAAATACTGTGCAAAATACTTTTGCACAGTATTTTAACTGATTTTATTAATAAGTTGTTGCGGATTTAAGGTGAATGTTTGATAAAATAGCTATCTCTTTTTGACTCTTCTTTTGTTTGTAAAGGTTTATTGCGACAAGCCTTAATGCTTCTTTTTCCTCTTTTTTCGCATTGCGTAAATCATGTTTTTCCATGACACAAAGACATATCAAATAATCATATTATAAATAAGCCGACTTAATAAGCAGAAATAGAAACCCGAATAGAAATAAGATTCTTAGTTTTGCTGATCTGAAAGACTCCTTATTTTTCTTAAAATTGAGGCGGAATCGGATGAAAAACCACAGTTTACTTCCGTAAATGAGGATTTTGAAGAAGATTTTAACGAAGAGTTGGGTCAAAAATGAGTTTTGTAAAGGCCTCGAGAAATAAAAAACCTCATCCCGCTGATGCGAGATGAGGTTTTGAAAAGTATAGAATACCGAATTATTTTACAGTATCCATATACTGAAGCAATTCAACTACTTTAGTAGAGTATCCCATTTCATTGTCGTACCAAGAAACCACTTTTACAAAACTATCATTTAACGAAATTCCGGCATTTGCATCGAAATTAGAAGTGCAAGTTTCGCCAACAAAATCTTGAGAAACAACATCTTCTTCCGTATATCCCAATATGCCTTTCAATTCATTTTCAGAAGCTTTTTTCATTGCGGCTTTAATTTCTTCGTAAGTAGCGCCTTTGGCTAATTTACAAGTTAAATCGACAACAGAAACATCTCCGGTTGGAACGCGGAAAGCCATTCCGGTTAATTTTCCATTCAATTCAGGAATTACTTTACCTACTGCTTTAGCAGCTCCTGTAGAGCTGGGGATAATATTTAATGAAGCAGCACGTCCTCCGCGCCAATCTTTCATACTTGGTCCGTCAACTGTTTTTTGAGTTGCCGTCATCGCATGCACAGTAGTCATTAAACCTTCTGTAATACCAAAATTATCGTTCAACACTTTTGCTATAGGAGCCAAGCAGTTTGTAGTACAAGAGGCATTAGAAACCATATTCATATCATTACGATACGATTTATTATTTACACCCATAACAAACATAGGAGTATCATCTTTGGATGGAGCCGACATAATTACTTTTTTAGCACCAGCATCCAAATGGCCTTGGGCTTTTTCTTTGGTTAAAAATAAACCCGTTGATTCAACAACATATTCAGCACCTACTTCGTTCCATTTTAGGTCTGCAGGATTTCTTTCCGCAGTAACGCGGATGGCTTTTCCATTTACGATTAATTTGCCATCAGCAACACTTATTTTGCCATCAAAACGACCGTGAACAGAATCGTATTTTAGCATATAAGCCATATAATCAACATCAATAAGATCGTTAATACCAACAATTTCAATATTTGATTGTTTAACTGCTGCACGAAAAACCAATCGACCGATTCTACCGAATCCGTTAATTCCAACTTTAATAGTAGACATAATATTTTTGTTTTTAAATTAATTTTCGAGCATCAAAGTACCGAATAATTCCACACTTAACAAAGTTTAAGTTGAACTATATTTCCGCAAACGATTCCGGTTCCGATAGTTAAAGGAGGTGTTGCTACCAAATGATTATTTACGACCGAAATCGGCTGGAATTTCGCCCCATTGTTTTGTATCCCATTTGATTACTTTGTTTGAATAGCTGTTGTTTTTCAACCAAAATAAAGCTCGATCGACGAGTTGAAAAAGCTTTTCGTTTTTTTGGCATCGCACTAATTTTGTATTGATTTGTTTTTTACGAAGCCAACTTAAAGCCGTCATAGAATCGGTATAAACAGGCAAGTCTGAATTTTGTTTTTTGAGATATGCCAAGGCATGAATTATCGCTAGAAATTCCCCAATATTCACTGTTCCTTCAGGAAATGGTCCCAGATGAAAAAGACGAATTCCCGATTTTGTATCCACTCCCTGATATTCTAAAATACCCGGATTCCCGCTGCAGGCGGCATCCACCGAAAGACTATTCCATTCTATTTCATTTTCTCCTAATTTCATGGCAAAGGCAGCCGATTTATCATACACTTTCTTTGTGGAGCGTTTCATAAAATCGGAAGGATTTCCTTTTAAAGCGGCAGTAGCCATTTCTAAACTAGCAAAAGATTTATAAACAGCCCCTTCAAAGCCTTTGATTTGTTTTTGACATTCGCCCCAGCTATCGTAGATGCCTCTTTTATGTCCCTTCCAAACGGTATAATATTTTTTCTTGGTTTTGCTCATTGCTTCCGCAAAGGTAGAGAGTAATTTTTAATGTGCTAATTTGAAAATTGAATAATATGCCGATGTGTAAATGTTCAACCTATTTCAGGACAAGACAAATACACATCTGCATATCATCAAATAATCTGCACATTATTTTGTCTGCCAAAATTTCCGCTATTTGTGCTGGCACAATCCTTGTAAAATGGGCTTCTAAATAAGGAAAATGAAATCGATTCCAATTCAATCTTATCAGAAACTACAAGAGAAGTTAAAAGCACATCCCAATGCTTTTCTTCTTATTTATAAAAGCGATTCGAAAGTTAGCGAATGTGCTCTAAATAATATTGAAAGGGCATTAGACGAGAAAACTGCTGTTTTTTCTGCTGATGTAAAAACAGTGCGTGATATTCATTCTCAATTTGAAATTACAACTGCACCTGTCCTTTTGTCGTTTGAAGAAGGTGTTTTCAAGAATACATACAAAGGCTGTAATGAAGAGCAATTTTATTCCTCTGTATTTGAGCGAAATCTCTATGTTGCAAAAGGAAATAGCGAAAACGGAAAGCCTCAAAAAAGAGTTACAGTTTATTCTACTCCAAGCTGTTCCTGGTGTACAACGCTTAAAAATCATTTGAATATTCATGGAATTAAATACACGGATATTGATGTTTCAAAAGATCAAAAAGCAGCTGAAGCAATGGTGAAAAAAAGCGGTCAACAAGGAGTACCTCAAACGGATATCAGCGGTCAAGTGATTGTAGGTTTCGACAAAAATAAAATAAATTTACTTTTGGGCATTGGTGCTTAAAATAATAACTTTGTAAATCGAAAAACAAAATAAAAAATTACATATATGAAAGAGTTACAGCCATTAAATGATAATGTGTTATTAGACATATCAGAAGATAAAAAAGAACAAAAAACAGCTTCTGGAATTATTATTCCGGATTCAGCAAAAGAACAACCACAATATGCAAAAGTTGTTGCAATTGGAGTTGTTGAAAATGCTGGTATTAGCGAAGGTGATACGGTGTTTTATAAGAAATTTGCAGGAACAGAAGTTGAGTTTGAAGGAAAAAAATATCTTTTTCTTCCTTATGCCGATATTTTAGCAAAAATTGTTGAAACGGAGGAAATCTAGAGTAATCTAAAAACAAAAAAGCCCGGTTTTGTCGGGCTTTTTTTGTTTTTAGTATTTCAAGAGCTTTGCAAGACGAAAGATTTTGATTCAAATTGAGGCAAAATCAGATGAAAAACCACAGCCAACTTTCGTAAATGAGGATTATAAAGAAGATTTTAATGAAGAGTCGGGTCGAATAATGAGTTTCACAAAGGTCTTATTTCTTATTTACTGGCCAGCGTTTCATTTGCCTTCAATACACGCAGAAAATTTCCTCCCCAGATTTTAATTATTTCTTCTTCGGAATAACCTCTTCTCACCAATTCAATAGTAATATTTGGAAGTTCACTAACATCGAAACAGCCATCAACGCCGCCACCGCCATCGAAATCAGTACCAATACCCACGTGATCAATTCCTGCAATTTCAACCATATGATCGATATGATCAACAACGTCTTGCACAGTTGCTAAAACAGGAGGAAAAAGCTTATTTATTGATCTCCAAGCTTGTCCGGCTTCTTTTTGTTGATCGTCCGACAGATTCTCATAATTTTTATATTTCTCACGAATAGCCATACGCATACTGTCGGCTTGTGGATTTGTTGGCGTTTTCTTTACATAAGAACTTAAAATACAAACCTGAGCTACACCTCCGTTTTTGGCTAACTTCTTAAGCATTTCGTCTGTTAAGTTTCTGGGAGAATCACAAATAACGCGAGAGCTGGAATGTGAGGCAATTACGGGAGCTGTACTCTGTTCAATGACATCATAAAATGCTTTGTCGGAAATATGCGAAACATCGATAAGCATGCCTAAACGATTCATTTCTGTAATTACAGTTTTTCCGAAAGGACTAACGCCATTGTGTTCAAGACTATCGGTACTGGAATCGCAAATATCATTGTTTTTGGTGTGACAAAGTGTAATATAGCGAGCACCACGCTTATAGAAAACTTCAACGTTGCTTAAATCACCGCCTAGGGCATATCCGTTTTCAATTCCCATATAAACAGCACGTTTCCCTTCTTTTTCAATAGAATAAATATCGTCAGAAGTAAGTGCTATTTCGGCTATTTCGGTATTTCTGCCCACCACCGAATAGATAGAATCGAAAATTTGATTTGCTTTTGCATTGGCACGTGCATGGCCTAAGGAATCACGTGATCCTTGACCAATAAATACAGCCATAAAAATGCCATCCAAACCGCCTTCTTTCATTCTTGGAAAATCGACTTTGGTAGAGCTTTCGTAAGGATCGTGTCTAACAGATACATCAAAATCTTCTCTCGTGAAAAGCATAGGCGTATCCGTATGCGAATCAATAGTGGTTGCTTTTTCATGTATCTTCAATGCTTTTTCGACCAATTTTTCTTCGGAAGTTTTGCAAGAAGTGATGAGAAGAAGTAAAACACCGGTTAGTACAATTAAATGTTTCATGATAAATGTGTATTTTTAATTTAGATTTTTTTGAACAGAACAAATATATAATTTTACTAGATGGTTTATTTGTCAAATAAATATATTATCTTCGTTTTAATATTATCAATCTGATTCTCTTGAAATTGAAAAAGTAATTAAATAATAAATTAACGCAAATTTCTTCTAAAGTATTTTTATATCGAGCTCTTATTTGAGTCCAACTCTTATGAAAATGAATTAACGACTAGTCATTTCTGTCGGTTATTTGCATAAAAATAAATCAAATGAAAACAGTACTTATAACAGGCGCTTCAAGTGGTATTGGAAGCGAGTTGGCGGTGATTTTTGCCGAGCAAAAATACCAACCGATAATAGTCGCCAGACGCAAGTCTATGCTCGATCTGGTCGCGCAGGAAATAAGCTCACGTTTTGCTATCGATCCATTTATTATCTCATTAGATTTGTCTAAGCCCGATAGTGCAGAGTGCTTGATGGATCATATTGAAAAGGAAAATTTACATGTTGATATTTTGGTAAATAATGCTGGTTTCGGTGATTTCGGCGATTTTCATCAGGAAGATATTGGAAAAATGGAAAGAATGATGACGCTGAACATGCTTACATTAACCAAATTGAGTCGGTTAATAGCTCCAAAGATGATTGAAAATGGATTTGGCCATATTATAAATATTGCTTCAACAGCTGCTTTTCAACCTGTTCCAAATTTTGCAGTTTATGCGGCTACCAAAGCGTATGTCATGCAATTTTCGGAGGCCATAGCCTATGAACTTAAGCCGCTGGGAGTGCACGTAACTACCGTTTGCCCCGGAGCTACACGTAGTGAGTTTCAGGAAAGGTCAGGAATGGGCAAATTTGATAAAGTATTCAGAAAAGCTCCCATGTCTTTTTTCGTTGCAAAATTTGCTTTTGAGGCTATGCTGAAAAAGAAAACATTGGCCATTTATGGTTCTAATAATAGATTCTTAACTTTTATGCAGCGTTTTTCGCCTCGAAAATTGACCATTAAAGTCGCTGCTAAAATGATGAAAGATTAGTCGGTAATTAGCTTTGTTGACCAAAGAATCGCTTCCAGTTCGCGTAACATTACTGCTTTTTTCTGCTTTGGAGCGTACATAAATCCATCTACAGTAATTACTTTGCTGTGAGCTTCATCCACAAAGGTGTAAGATAGAAATGGGCCACCCATAAAATCGTTTTTCAGATCCCATAAGCCACGAATTTCCGTAGCATAATGGCCATTAAAATTTATTCTTTTGCATTGCAAGGGAATATATTCATCAGATACCTTTTGATAAGAACCAAATGTTGGGCCTGGAATTTTTACCTGAGTTAACAAATCCCTATTGCGTCTAATTTTATTAGCATTAAAATCACTCGTATCAGAATAAGGAGACGTATAAACCAAAATACTCATCGAATTTGTGGTAGTCTCTTTTCGAATCCAGGCAAAATTATTTTCTAAAACGGCTATATTATAACCTTTTGGAACATTCATTTCAATATTAAAGTCTTTTATTAGATCGCGTACAACATTGACATTTTTGAATTTTGAGGCATAGGAATTAATGATTCGTGTACGCTCATTCTCCCGATACAGCTCGAGTTCAGTATTTTTGTTTTCTTCAAAAATTTGGAGGAAAGCTTCGTTTGAAGGGGCATTTATTTTAATTACAATCTGAGGAGAAGCCCATAAATCTTTTCTTGTTTCAATAAAAGCGGTTGTAAATTTTTTGTCTATTTCAATAATAAATAAATTATGATGCGTTTTAAACATCTTTTTTTCAAGCGATTTTTCGTTGATATTTACTAGGTTAAATTCCGCTTCCTGAATTGGTAAGACAGGCATTTCTTTTCCAAATGCAGCACGAATACTATCGCCTATTTCACCATCCCATTGTACAACATTTTGGGTGATAATCAGTAGCTCATTAGGGCCTCCTGTTGAAGCAATTTTACTTTTGTTTTTTAGGTCTTCTTTGCAAGATGAAAAATTTAGAAGGCTGAAAATCAGGAAGAAATAAAAAATATACTTTTTCATAGGTTTTATTTTTGAAATGGATGCACAAATAATTTTAGAATATAGATTGCAAAGTAAAGGCAATTTTCATTCCAAAAAACAATTCAGTTAAGAGCGATCCTGCACTTTGAGCTTTTGGCCGGGTTTCAACTTGCTAGTACTCCCTAACTTATTAAGCTCCCGAATGCTATTCACAGTCGAATTATATTCTTTAGCAATATCCCAAAGCGTATCGCCTTTTCTAACCGTATGGTAAATGACTTTTGTATTTGAATTTTTGGAAACAACTTGTGCTTTTTGTTTCCTTGCTTTTACACGTAGTCTTTGTCCGGGCTGAATTAAATTCCCGTTAATATTATTCCAAGCTCTGATTTGACTGATCGAAATTCCGTGCTTTTTGGCTATTAAGCCTAGATTTTCGCCTGATCTTACTTGATGATAAGTACTTGATGATGTATTTTTTTTTACAAAAGTTGAGGTTCTAGAAGCATTTCTCGGATTGTACACAATTAGTTTTTGTCCGGGATAAATTCGCGAGTTTCTTAGTCCGTTCCATCCTTTCAGACGAGATACTGATGTTCTATATTTTTGAGCGATTAAACCTAAATTTTCACCACTTCGTACAATATGAATACTCCGCTGTTTCGCTTCCTTGATTTTAGCCATTAACTTTTCGCGCTCAACCCCTCTTTTTGATTTAAAGGCATACAAACTATCTTCGTGATCAATAAAATAGTTGATATGTTGACGAGGAAGGCGAAGTACATATTTTTGACCATTTACAGCTGGAATAATCCCCTCTTTATAAGCCGGGTTTAGGAATCTCACATCTTCGATAGGTAAGTGCATAAACTCAGCAATCTGATCAAAAGAAATTACATCATGAACAGTAATACTGTCTATTTGATTGCTTAAAATTCCTGGATCTTCCGGAAAAATATTGTGTTCCGCAGCATAATTAAAAATATAATTCACCGCAATAAATGCTGGTATATAACCTCTTGTTTCGCGAGGAAGAAAGGGCCAAATAGCCCAATAATTTTTCAGTCCACCTGCGCGACGAATGGCACGGTTAACATTTCCCGGGCCTGAATTATAAGCGGCCAAAACCAAATTCCAATCATGGTAGATAGCATACAAATCGAGCAGATATTTACAAGCGGCTTCGGTTGCTTTATAGGGATCAAAGCGGTCATCAACCATAGATGTTTGATTTAATCCATACATTTTCCCAGTTGCATACATAAATTGCCAAAGTCCTTTTGCGCCTACACGACTACCGGCGGTTGGATTTAGTGCACTTTCAACAATAGCCAAATATTTTATTTCTAAGGGAATATTATATTTGTCAAGAGCTGTTTCAAACAGAGGAAAATAAATTTCGGCAAGACCTAACATACGAGCAGTCTGATTGCGGCCTTTTCCGGCATACATATTTATATAACCCTTCACATGTTTGTTGTATTCTAAATCGATAGGTGTTTGTGAATTTAAAACCGCAATACGCAAAGCATAAACGGAATCGGAATAAACAGGTCGTTCTTCGGGTTTAAAATGATACACATTTAAAACAGCAGTATCTTTTTGAAAAAAATAGCGATCAAAAATTTTAAGAGCGGCCAGACTATCCAGTTGTTGTAAAATGGCAGAACCGGTCATAAGGCTTAAATCTTCTGAAAGGGTGTCTTGACTACTGAACTTGTTTCCAAAATAACTAGCAAAAGCTAAGGTGTCGAATGCTTGATTTACTTCGCTTAAGCTGTCTGCGCTGGGTTGAATAAGTGTGTCAATGACTTCATCTTGAGATAAATCATCTAAAACAAATTTTTCTTGCTCAACAGCGAGGGTTGTTAATTGTTCTTTTTTTAGTTTTGGCTTTTCAGCTCTTTTACTGATATTTTCAAGCTGTTTACATCCTCCAAAAAGGATTCCAATGAGCAGAAAAATAAGCAGGTATATTTTAGGGTATTGCATTTTGTACGAGATCTATTTAGCGGCAAAAATAATAGAAAAACAATTGTCAAAGTAACAATTGTCCTAATGATTTAAATAATTGTTTGAAAAAGAAAAAAGCAGCCTTAGAAGAAGAACTGCTTTATACTATTTTAGACTCCACATCCACATCCGCCGTAGCCGCCGTGATTTTCGTGGTTATCATTCGTAGAGCAACAACCATCACCCTCTGATTTGTTTGAGCTACAGCCACATCCGCCATCCTCATCGTGATGATGTCCATCGCCACCACTGCCACATCCGCAACCATGAGCTGGATTTAACTCTTCGTAAGACGCATCTCTTATTAGAGTAACTATGCCCTTAAAAAACAAATCGTTACCTGCCATTGGATGATTAAAATCCATAATAACAGCAGATTCTTTTACTTCTTTTACAACCCCAGTCATTCTTTTTCCATGACTATCCATCATCGGGATTTCATTTCCAAGGATTAGGATTTCATTATTTATTTCACCATTGCGTTTAAAAATCTCTTTCGATAATTCTATGATGGCTTCCGGATTAAAAACTCCATAAGCTTCTTCTGCAGGAATTTGAAAGCGAAAACTATCTCCAGCTTGTTTGCCTTCCAGATTATTTTCAAATGCAGGCAAAAGTTTTCCGGCTCCAAACAGAAACTCAACAGCTTCTTCTTTACCAATGGTTTCAATAATTTGACCGTCGTAACTGTTTAGCGTAAGTGTATATGTTAGAGCAGCGACTTTGTTTTTTGTAATAATCATAGTATTTAAAATTCAGAATTAAGATTCTGCGAAAATAGTGTCTTATCGGCAATTGCTTCTTGATTTCTTGAATAAAAGCATCATTTAACAATTTTTTAGCAAAGAATCGATTTCGCTGGATAATATTTAGAGCGTAAAACACTTTATATACTCGTTTATCAAAATGGATTTTTATTATTCAAAAATATAGGTAAAGACGATATTAGGGAGGAATTTTAGTGTAAAGAGTGAAGAGGGTGGAAATAGTTCTTTCGTTTATATTAAATCTGAATTAAATTATTTAGGATGGCGAATTTTACTAAATCAACGGTTGTACGAAGATTAATTTTTCGCATAATGTTATTCTTATGGCTTTCAACTGTACGAATGCTAATAAATAATTTATTGGCAATTTCCTGATTGGTATAACTTTCTGCAAAAAGTTTCAGGACATCCATTTCTCTTTCCGAAAGCGCTTTTAATTGTTTATTAAATGCCTCATTTTCACTCTGATCGGCCTTTTTTAAGTAAGAGTTGAGTAGAACCTGTGTGATGGATTTTCCAAAATAATCGTAGCCACTGCGTAAAGTGTAAATGGCTTCTATTAATTCGTTGGCAGTTGTATCTTTTGTTAAAAGGCCTTTTGCACCTGCTTTAATTGCTTGTAAAATAAAGGATTCATTTATAGAAAGACATAAAACTAATATTTTAGCACGTTCAAAATTGCGATTAAAACGTTTAATATTGAGCGTTTCTTCTGAATTTCCAAAATGGGCTACAAACAAAATAATATTTGGCTGGATAAGCTTGCCATTCGAATCGAAATTTGGAAGCGTTGGTAAAGTTGTTTCTACAACAATATCTTTGGCAGAAACTAGCAGGGCTTTTATGCTTTCCGAAATTATTGGGGAGTCGTCTTTAATTAAAAGGCTTATCACTTATTATGTTTTTTAGCACCTGATTGTCTGACAAAAATACAATTTTGTATACACTTTCCCTCTTATTCTTTCAAAAATATTGCTTACTTTGTGAGCTCATACTTTCAGAATAATGGTGTATTATGGATAAACCGGATGATTTTCGAGATATACAAAACGAGATTACGCCTAATGAAGACTTGCAAGTTTTGGCATGTTTAAATAAGATTACTTCTTTATTAAAGGAGCGAAAATCGGCAAATCAACTCCTGGAGCAAATGGCTACTATTTTACCTGTTTATTTTCAATACTCCGCTTTTACGGCCGTCCATATCCATTTTGATGGTAAAGATTTTTATTCTGGCACACCTAATGGTGCTAAAAGTCACTTAAAAAAACGTTTTAGGACTTTGCAAGGCAGAATTGGTTTTATAGATGTTCAATATATTGAAAACTTTGAAGAGTCGGAGTTTGGGCCATTTTTAAGGAGTGAAGATTTACTTTTGGAAAAAGTTGTTTTGCGATTAGAAGGCTATTTCAATAGTATTGAAGCCCGTTCTAAAAACGAAATAAAAGGAGATTATGTTACTGTACCTGCTGCGGTTTATTTCCCCGACCAAAGTATAGCGAATAAACAACTACTTCAGCGGTATCTAAACCGAAGTAATTATGCTCGGGATATTTATCATGATTTAATGCCTTTTAAAGTAAAGGAAATTTTACTTATTGCCAACTTGTATGACGCATACAGTATAGAAGAAGAAGGGCGCTTTTCGGAACAAGTGTTGGGTAAATATTATCAGCTTCATTTAACTTCTGTGCCTCGAATTGCTGGTGTTTCTTCACTTGAAGAAGCTATGGATACACTCAGCATAAAACATTATGATTTAGTAATTATAATGAAGGGTATAGATAGGCAAATGCCTGATAATTATAGTAAGCGCATAAAGGAAGTCTATCCATACTTGCCCATATTTTTATTGTTAAACAATAATAGAGATATTGCAGAATATAGCACGAGAAAACATGAGCACATAAATAAAGTGTTTATCTGGAATGGAAAATCGTCTGTGTTTTTTACAATGATAAAGCATCTTGAAGATAAGATTAACCTCGATAACGATACCAATAAAGGTCTTGTTCGTGTAATTTTAGTAGTCGAAGATAACCCCAAATATTATTCTCTTTATTTGCCAATGCTATACAATATTGTTATGGATCAAACCCGACGAATAATTGACGATGTTGCTACAGATGAGTTATACAAGGTTTTAAGACTTCGAGCTCGCGCCAAAATCATCCTGACTCAGTCGTACGAAGAGGCCATAGCGATTTTCGCAAAATACAAAGAGTTTTTTTTATGCCTAATCACTGATGTAAAGTTTTATAAAAATGGCAAATTAAATAATGAAGCAGGTTTTAATCTTGTTAATCACGTCCGTAAAGAGGTAAAAGATTTACCCATTATCATTCAATCGTCCGATATTAACAATAAAATGCAGGCCATTGCCTTAAAGACTTCTTTTATTGATAAAAATTCGAACAGTTTATTTCAGGATTTTAAGCAGTTTATCATGAAATATTTGGGTTTTGGTAATTTCTTTTATAAAGATAAAGATGGGAATCAGATTGCCGTGGCGCATACGCTCAAAGAGTTTCAGGAGCAACTATTGCTAATCCCTGATGAGTCGCTCATCTATCATGCCAGCGAAAACCATTTCTCACTTTGGTTGAAAGCAAGGGGCGAAATTCAAGTTGCTCGCATTCTTAATCCGGCTAAAGTTGCAGATTTTAAAGACGGAAAAAGCTTACGTAATTACTTGATATCTACTATTTCTAAATTTAGAAACGAGCAGAAAAAAGGAAAACTGATACCTTTTGAAGAAGATGATGAAATACTCGATTCTTCCAATATTGTGATTTTGGCCGATGGTATGTTAGGAGGTAAAGGAAGGGGATTGGCATTTTTTAACAGCCTATTATACAATTTCGATTTTACAAAAATTCTGCCCGATATCCATATTCGTATTCCTTCTACTTTAATAATTGGTACAGAAGAATACGATCAATTTATGGAAAAAAATCAGCTTCACGAGAAAATGAAAGTCACAACTTCCAACTTTCAGATCAAGTCTCTTTTTATTAACGGTTCATTGAGCGACAATTTAATGGTAAAATTACATCGCGTAATTGAGCTAACAGATAAGCCTCTGGCAATTCGCTCCTCCGGATTGCTCGAAGATAGTTTATCGCAACCTTTTGCTGGAATCTTTGACACCTATATTTTGCCTAATCACCACGCAGATAACAAGGTTCGTTTACAACAATTGTGTGAAGCTATTAAATTGGTGTATGCTTCTATTTATTCCGATATTTCAATTGCATATGTAGAGGCCATTAATTATAAAATTGAAGAGGAGAAAATGGCTATTATTATCCAAGAAACAGTTGGTAATCAATATGATAATGTATTTTATCCACATATTAGTGGAGTTGCACAATCGCATAATTATTATCCTATTGGACATATGAAACCAGAAGAAGGTTTTGCTAATATTGCTTTAGGCTTGGGGAAATATGTTGTGGAAGGAGAAAAATCATACCGATTTTCACCTAAATATCCCACCCTTGAAAATTTCACAACAAAATCTTTGGTAAAAAATTCACAAGTTCATTTTTATGCCGTTGAATTAAACAATGAAAAATTAAACCTTCTTGAAGGGGAAGATGCCGGTTTAATTAGATTGGATATTATGGAAGCCGAAAAGCACGGGACCCTAAAACATTGCGCTTCTGTTTATGATGCCAACAATGATCAATTGTATTCAGGAAATCATCACAAAGGACCAAAAATTTTGAATTTTGCGAATGTTTTAAAACACAATTATATTCCTTTAGCACATTCCCTTGAATTGGTTTTGGATGTTGTAAAAGAGGCAATAGGAGCGCCTGTTGAAATTGAGTTTGCTGTAAATCTAGACCAAGATATAGATGGTAAAAGTAAACTCTATATTCTCCAAATAAAACCGCTTATTGGGAATCCGGAAGATTATAGTATTGATATGCAGAATATTGATAAAGAATCTTTATTGCTTTACACGGAACATGGAATGGGAAATGGTAAGGTTGAGGATATTTTTGATCTTATTTATGCTGATATTCAAAATTTCGATAAGAGCAAGACCAATGAGATGGTAAAAGAAATAAGTTATTTAAATAAAAAAATGCGCGAAGAAAATCGAAAATATATTTTGATTGGTCCGGGTAGGTGGGGAACACGCGATCCATGGATTGGAATTCCGGTTTCTTGGCCTCAAATTTCCATGGCCAAGATTATTGTCGAAACGAGTTTAGATTCTTTTCCTTTAGATGCAAGCTCTGGTTCACATTTTTTCCATAATGTGACGGCTGCCGATGTGGGTTATTTTTCTGTCCAGGCCAGCGAAGGAACGGGTAAAATAAATTGGGAAAAGTTAGAACAGATTGATCCCTTTGAGCAAACCACTTATTTTAAACATTTGCGGTTTAAAAAACCGCTCTGCGTAAAAATGGATGGTAAAAAAAGGATTGCTATTATCGATTGGGAGTAAAAATAATAATGAGCTTTAAATTGTTGTTTGACGGTGAAGACCTAAGAAATAGCTGAAAAAGAATCCCGTCTTTACTCGTATGTGCACTTTTCGCGTAACTTATAAATCTTGATTTTCTTCAGTCAAGAGTGAAAATCTTTATACTTTTGATTCGTATTCAATACATGCAAGAAAATGGCACCGGAAATAGAACGTAAATTTTTTGTTAAGGGGGATTTTATTAGTCAGGCAGAAGAAAGTCTGTTAATTACTCAAGGCTATTTATCTCTGGATAAAGAGAGAGTAGTACGTATTCGTATCCAAAATGAAAAGGCTTTTATAACGATTAAAGGAAAAAGCAATGCCAGTGGACTGTCACGTTTTGAATGGGAAAAAGAAATTGATCAAAAGGAAGCTCTGGAACTTATGAAATTAGTCGTTGGTAGTCCGATTGAAAAAATAAGATACCGAATTCCTATTGAAAAACATGTGTTTGAAGTCGATGTATTTTCTGGTAAAAACGAAGGCCTTATTTTGGCTGAAATAGAATTATCATCAGAAGCAGAAGTGTTTACAAAACCCTCATGGTTAGGCAAAGAAGTGAGTGGTGATTCCCGTTTTTATAATGCGAATCTGGTGTTAAATCCTTTTAGTAAGTGGGGATAGGGGTTTCAAGTTCAAGGTTTTCTACTACTTAACCTCTCAACTACTCAATTCTTAAAAGATTCCTCTCTCTGCTCGGAATGATGGGTTTTTCTCCTCTTCTCCTTTTCCCTCCGTCTCCCTTTCTTTCCTTCGCTTCTTGTTACTTTGTTGGTTTTACGATATTAAGCATAAGCTCATCCAATTGAGCTTGAGAAACTAATGAAGGTGTATCAATCATAACATCGCGACCCGAATTATTTTTTGGAAAGGCAATATAATCGCGTATCGAATCCGATCCTCCAAACAAGGAAGTAATGCGGTCGAAGCCAAAAGCAACACCGCCATGTGGAGGAGCGCCATATTCAAAGGCATCCATCAAAAATCCGAATTGTGCTTGAGCTTCCTCTTCCGTAAATCCAAGATGTTTGAACATCAGTTTTTGTAATTCTCGGTTATGGATTCGGATGGAACCACCACCAATTTCCACTCCATTAATGACTAAATCATACGCATTGGCTCTTACTTTTCCAGGATCAGTTTCCAACAAAGCTATATCTTCGGGTTTTGGACTTGTAAACGGATGATGCATTGCATGAAAACGCCCATTGTCCTCATCCCATTCCAAAAGAGGAAAGTCAACTACCCACAACGGTGCGAAAACGTTTGGATTGCGATAGCCTAATCGATTGCCCATTTCTAAGCGTAATTCGTTCAATTGTTTACGAACCTTTTCGGTTTCACCGGAAAGAATTAGAATTAAGTCGCCGGGTTTGGCTTCAAAGCGATCAGTAATCTTTTGGAGGTCTTCCGTGTTGTAAAATTTATCGACAGAAGATTTAAAACTTCCGTCGGAATTGTATTTGATATAAACAAGACCTTTTGCTCCAATTTGTGGTTTCCTAACTAAATCCGTCAATTGATCTAATTGCTTTCTCGAATAATCGCTCAACCCATCTGCTTTGATTCCAACAACTAATTCGGCTTGATCAAAAATTGCGAATCCTTTATCTTGTGTAAGATCATTGAGTTCAACAAAGCGCATTCCGAAGCGAATATCCGGTTTATCCGAACCATAATATTTCATCGCATCGCTGTATTCCATACGTGGAAATTTGTCGATTTCCATGCCTTTTATTTCTTTAAAAAGATGGAGTGTTAAACCTTCGAACATATCCAAAATATCTTCTTGTTCAACAAAAGCCATTTCGCAATCAATTTGAGTAAATTCGGGTTGACGATCGGCACGTAAATCTTCATCGCGAAAGCATTTCACAATTTGATAATAACGATCATAACCGGCTACCATAAGCAATTGTTTGAAGGTTTGTGGCGATTGGGGTAAGGCATAAAACTGATTGGTATTCATTCGTGATGGCACAATAAAATCGCGCGCGCCTTCGGGTGTAGATTTAATCAGATAGGGCGTTTCAATATCGAAAAAACCTTGTTTATCTAAATAATTACGTGTAGTAATTGCCATTTTGTGACGAAGTTCAAGAGCTTTGCGCAAAGGGTTTCTACGCAAATCTAAATAGCGGTATTTCATACGTAATTCTTCGCCGCCATCGGTATTATCTTCAATAGTAAAGGGAGGTAATTTAGATTCGTTGAGCACAACAATATTCTCTGCTGTAATCTCTATTTCGCCGGTAGGAATTTTAGTATTTTTATTACTCCTTTCGGCAACTAAACCTTCCACTTGAATCACGTATTCACGTCCAAGTTTTCTTGCTTTTTTGCACAAAGTAGCATGAGTTTCCATGTTAAAGACTAACTGAGTGATTCCGTATCGGTCGCGTAAATCAATGAAAGTCATTCCTCCCAAATCGCGTGAGCGCTGAACCCAGCCACTTAATTTAACGGTTTTATCTATATCAGTAATTCTTAATTCTCCACATGTGTGCGTACGTAACATAATGTAATGTATTTGTATCTTATTATTTTAAGGCTGCAAAATTACTGTTTTTTCTGATTATTGCCCCATTCAATCTAAATGATTTAGCTGGGATTTGTGACTGAATTTAAGTGAAATCAAGTCCAATATCTACGCAAAATCGTTTTGCGTGTTTTACTGAATTTCGTCCGAAATTCACTTAAAAAAGGAAGGATTTGTCGGATGTGTATTTTTTTATAAATAAACTTGAAGATAGTTTAAACACATCTAATCATTAAAAAACAAAAGAGATATGACAAATGTAATGGAACAAAAAGTTCAGAGTTTTATGGCAAGGGTTATTGCTAAAAACTCTGGTGAAGTTGAATTTCATCAAGCAGTACACGAAGTTGTTGAATCGCTAATTCCTTTTGTTGAGGATAACCCTCAATACAAAGAGGCTAAGATTCTTGAAAGAATGGTTGAACCCGAAAGAGTTATTCTTTTTAGAGTTCCTTGGATTAACGATAAAGGTGGCGTTGAATTAAATAAAGGATATCGTATTGAGATGAATAGTGCTATTGGCCCTTATAAAGGCGGGTTGAGATTTCATCCGACTGTAAACTTAGGGATTTTGAAATTTTTAGCTTTCGAGCAAGTGCTCAAGAATAGTTTGACTACGCTACCTATGGGTGGTGGTAAAGGAGGTTCTGACTTTGATCCGAAAGGAAAGTCAGACAATGAAGTGATGAGATTTTGCCAAAGCTTTATGACAGAATTGCAACGTCATATTGGACCTGATACTGATGTTCCTGCTGGCGATATTGGTGTTGGTGGACGCGAAATAGGTTATCTGTTTGGTCAATACAAGCGTTTACGCAATGAGTTTACAGGTGTTCTTACCGGAAAAGGTTTAGAATGGGGCGGTTCATTAATTCGTCCTGAAGCAACAGGTTATGGTAATGTTTATTTTGCTCAAGAAATGTTAGGAACTCGTAAAGATTCATTTAAAGGCAAACTGGTTGCTATTTCAGGTTCTGGAAATGTAGCTCAATATGCTACCGAGAAAGTGAATAATCTTGGAGGTAAAGTAGTTACTCTTTCAGATTCTACAGGATTTATTTATGATCCCGATGGAATTGATGCTGAAAAATTAGCTTGGGTGATGGAATTGAAAAATGTAAAGCGTGGTCGAATTAAAGAGTATGCTGATAAATTTGGCGCTCAATATTTCGAGAGTGAACGTCCTTGGGGAATAAAAGTGGATGTTGCTTTGCCTTGCGCCACTCAAAATGAAATCAATGATGAAGACGCCCAAACGCTGATTGATAATGGATGTTTTTGTATTTCCGAAGGCGCGAATATGCCTTCTACGCCGGAAGCAATAAAAATTTATATTGACAGTAAAATTCTTTATGGACCGGGTAAAGCTGCCAATGCTGGTGGAGTTGCTGTTTCCGGCTTAGAAATGTCGCAAAATTCTATGCGCTTATCTTGGTCGCGTGAAGAAGTTGACACTAAATTACAATCTATTATGGTTAATATTCACGAAAATTGCATGAAGTGGGGTACGGAAGAAGAATTCATCAATTATGTTAAAGGCGCAAATATTGCAGGTTTTGTAAAAGTGGCTGATGCCATGTTAGCACAAGGTGTTGTGTAAATAAAGCCGATCTATTTTTTGATACAAAAGGAGCCTCGCAGGCTCCTTTTTTTCTTTCTAAGACAAAAAGAGAATATGTCTGCAATTTTTCATAAATTTGAAAAACAATTCAAATTATAAACAGATGAAAAAGCTTCTTTATTTTCTTCTTGCTTTAGTTCTGGCATTTATTGCTTTTTATTTTTGGGGCAGTTCCAACAATTGGGACGCAGAAAAATACAATCAAATTCAGTATTTTGCTGATAAACCTTCCAACACTTCTGATACGCTAAGTGTAATGACTTACAATATTGGTTGGTTATCGGGAATGACAAACAATTTACCTGTCGCCAGAGACGAAGCTTTATATGCTAAAAATTTAAAAGATGCGCTAGTTGTTTTAAACAAGTATCATTCAGATATTATTGGTTTTCAAGAGATTGATATTGCTGCTAAGCGATCTTTTTTATACAATCAACCGGATAGTTTAGGTTTTCATTTAGGATATTTGAATGGAAGCTTGGCGGTTAATTGGGATAAAAAATACGTGCCTTTTCCTTATTGGCCTTTTCAATATCATTTTGGAAAATTAATTTCAGGACAATATGTGATGAGTGATTTAGTGATTTTGAAAAACGAATATGTAACACTTCCTAAGCCTGTAAATGCGCCTTTTTATTATAATGCATTTTATTTGGATAGGTTGATTCAGAAAACCTGGCTAAAAACCAATAAAGGCGATTTACTTGTTATGAATGTGCATTTAGAAGCTTTTGATCAGGAAACGCGTATTATGCATGCGGAAGCCGTTATTGAAGAGTATTTGAAATATGCTGACAAATTACCCGTTTTACTTATTGGCGATTTTAATAGTCGGGCGATAGGTGCGAAAGGACCAATAGATGAATCAGTTCGAAAGATGTTTGACGTTTCTGGAGTGGGTGTAGCCATTACAGATAGTGTGTTTTTGACTGATCCAAAACGGAATTATACTTTTAGTTCCGGAGATCCTGTTGAGAAAATAGATTATATCTTTTATAATAAGAAGTTTATCGAAAAGCTGGATGCAAAAGTTGTTCAGGAAGCTGGCGAAGCTTCAGATCATTTTCCGGTTTGGATGGAATTTGTACTGAAATAAAAAAAGTCGGCTATTGAAAAATGGCCGACTATACTAATCTAATTTATCACGAGTTAAACTTCTTCTAAAATAGACAATGCTTTATCAAAAATAGTTGCATCGTCAATTTCAACGATTCCGCCATCAGGCCCTTGTTCGGTATGAAAGCCAACGGTATCACCTTGTTCGTAGTTCGATCCCCCAAAATAATTTCTCACTGTTTCAACCGAAAGGTTTAACTCTTCTGCAATTTTATGCATTGCTCCATTAGGCAAGCTGTCTTTGACTTTTCTGAGTTCGTTGAATGTAATTCTCATATATCTAAATTTTGAATTTTGAAAATCATTAAATAGTTCATTAACTATTGAATCACAAAAATAGTAATTAATACGTGGAATAAAAACAGAAATTTTAAAATGTAGAGTCATTTGGTCTTAAAGTTCGTTAAAAATAAAAATAGAGCTAGGAGTATCTTGAAAAGTAGTTGTAATGAGGAAAAACGAATTAATTTTTTAGCCAATTTTTTTCACTCATTTTACAAAAGAAAATCCTTGTTATTCAAAATATTAATATTTATTTTTGCAGCCCGAATTTTTAAACGAAAAGCAATGGGTAATTTAAAAGATTATGTTATTTCCTTTCGAGGTTTAAAGATTGGGGATCATGAATTTGATTTTCAAATTACTGATTCGTTCTTTGAAGCTTTTGAATATTCCAGAACACAAAAAGGCAAAATTGCTTTAAAAGTGATATTGAATAAGGCGGAAAACATGCTAAAACTCGATTTCTTTTTTAAAGGTAGCGTTAATGTAATCTGCGATAGTTGTGGTGAGGACTTTGATTTTCCGCTTGATTTTTCAGAAAATCTGCTAGTAAAATTTAGCGATTATGAAGAGGAGGATAGTGCTAATATTATTTTCTTACCCAGCTCAACGTATGAGATTAAATTGGCTCAGCTCATTTATGAATATGTGAATCTTGCATTACCGATGCGATTAACACATCCAGAAGATGAAGATGGGAATCCTGTTTGTCCGGTTGATATTTTGGGAGAATTTGAAGACTTAACAGAACCAGAAGATGATGTGGATCCTCGGTGGGAAGCACTTAAAAAATTAAAATCTAAATAAATAGAAATAATGGCACATCCAAAGCGAAAAATTTCGAAAACAAGAAGAGACAAAAGAAGGACTCACTACAAAGCTACAGCTAATCAAATAGCTATTTGCCCTACTACCGGTGAAGCTCATATATATCACAGAGCTTATTATGTGGAAGGCGATTTATATTACAAAGGAAAAATAATCGTTCCTAAGCCAGAGTAGTTTTTCCGTATTCATAAAGATACAACCTCGATTGGGTTCTTAATAGACCTATCGGGGTTTTCGTGTTTTTATTCAAGGAGGCTGTGCTTTTGGAATAAGAATCATTTGAAAGAACTGATATCGAGGGGAAGTTAGGGAATGTGAAGGTTTTATCAACTTGTTTCGGAGCGTATCAATTAAATCTAATAATGATTTTTGAAACCAAATCTTTACCAATCTATTTTCTATCTTTGGAACCATGCTTGCTAAAACTCAAGGGATAGTTTTGAAAACGATTAACTACAGCGAAACCAGTGTTGTAGCTAAAATTTATACGGAGTATTTTGGTCTGAAATCCTATCTTATTCAAGGAGTTAGAAAAACAAAAGCAAAAACAAAAGCCAATAATCTTCAGCTTCTATCTCTACTCGATATGGAAGTGTATAATCGGGAGAATAAAGATTTGCAGTATATTAAAGAGCTCAAAAAAGCATATATCTTTAAGACCTTGCCTTATGATATTCGAAAAAGCTCAATAGCCCTATTTTTAAATGAATTGATTTATAATTCAATTCGCGAAGAGGAAGCAAATGCGCCGCTATTTCATTATCTTTTTAATGCCATTCAATTACTCGATTTATCGGAAGATCAATTTTCGAGCTTTCATTTGCATTTTGCTGTGCAGTTGAGCAAACATTTAGGATTTGGTCCGGCAAACGGAAGTTATACTACAGGAGCATTATTCGATTTAGCTGACGGAAAGTTTCATGCCGATCAGCGTCTTGGGATTTATAAATTAAATGAAGAAGAAAGTTTGTTTTTTTACAACGCTTCTGCATTAAGCTTTGAATATTTTAAACAAACTACGATCTCGAAACAAATGAGAAAAACAATGCTCGGACATATTTTAAATTATTTTCAGCTTCACTCACCTGAATTTAAGCCGCTATGTTCTCACGAAGTATTGGAAATTGTATTGGCATAAATCTTATTGACGAAGTAAACTTGTCTCAGTTGGAGAGAAGGACTAAGTGTTGAAGATAAACCTTCCGTTTCTCTCAGTTTTGTATAAAAAATATTTAAGTGTCGGTAAAACAGAACGATACTATTTTAATTGTGTTCCCAAAGGTAGTGGTCGGGCAGCATCCGTAACTGCATTAATTTTACGAGCAAAAACAGTTTTGTTTTTAATGTCTTCGTCACAAATTATATGAACATCTAATAAGCCTTTACTTTTATGTCCCGTTCGTGAAAAGTTAATCTGGGCCAAACTCTGACTCCATCCTTCTAACCAAGCCATTAATTCTCCCCTTTGAGTTTTATTTCCTAAAAAGTGAATGAGCAGATTAATATCGCTATCGGCTTTAGCACTTGCGTTTTTTACACTTCCAAAAAGGTATATTGCTTTAACACCAAAGCGTTTTGGATCTAGTAAAGCCGCAATGCGTTCTGCATTTAGCAAACGCCATTGCCAATGTATTTCTGTATCGTTTTGCAATTTTGCGGCCTGCTCTTTTTCAATAAAAGAAAGCGTTTCATCATTCGTACCACCAATATAAGCCAGCGCTTTCCCTTGTTTCGCATTCATAGCTATATTCAATACATTGTTTTCAAAAGTAGCCGGTATATCAATTACCTTAATTACATTGCAAAGTGCTGTATATTCGGGGAGCAAATCAGCAAAAACACTTTCTGTTTGTGTAAGTAAAGTTTCATTGAAAATACATGGACTCTCATCAGGATATAAAGGTAAATACCGGATATTGGCTTCCATAAGATCTTGGAAAAAATGTGTGCCAAAAGAAAGGTCAGCTGTATATTCGGGATTGCTATCGCGATGTTTTCTGGCAATTTCAATCAACATACTGGTATTGTTAATGTCGGAATAACTTACGCTAACGCCTAATTTAATATCTCCCCGACTTCCCCAACGCCCAGGTCCCATTAAAATAAATTGTCTTCTGGGGAGTAATTGATTCAAACGGCCGACTGCTTTTCCGACATTAATCATGCTCTGATAATCGGGAAGCTGAGCATACTCATTTGGATCTACATATACAATATGGGTGAGATTTTGGAGGAGACAGTTAGAGATGTATTTATTAGCCGAAAAAACACTTTTTTCAGCTGATATATCTCCTGGAATGGGTACGGGTTTCGAATACAGATATTTGCTTTGAGCTCGACTTTGTAACAAATAGAGGTGATTTCCATCGTGTGCAAATTCAATATCTACAGGTAATTTGTATTTAGCTTCTAAAGTATTTAATATGGCTTTCATTTGATTAATAAATTTCGTTTTATTAATTAAGCCATCGAATGAAAATACATATTCATTTTTTAGAAAATTGTTACCAAATGCCTTTGCCGGAAGAATACGATCCATTTCGATACTAGAAATTAGCTTGCTAATGGTTGGGTAGATATCGCCATATTTTTTCAATAAAGTGTCTATTTCTATAGTTTCAAATTCCCCTTTTTCTATATTGACAACATCGATGTATTTGGGTGAATAACGTATAATTTCATCGGGTGAAGAATTCACCCTTAAATTAGGTTGGCCTGGAGCAATCATTACAGGATAATCATTGCTGGTTCTGTCAACAGCGCGTGTCCCAAGTCCGGGAACTAATCGAAGTAAACCATCACTCTGTTGAATTCGGCTTGACCAAGGGTAATTATTTTGACTAAATCCAACGCCTGCAAAGGCTGGGAAGAAATAGGGGCCTACTTGATTTCCTACCACTTCTTGTATCATTATTCCCATTTCTTCATGATAATCGAGTAGTTTATTTTGTAATCTATATTCGATAGGATCAGGGCCAAAAATGGAAGCGTAGACTTCAGCTATGGCGTCTGTTAAAGCAGCCATTCGTTTTTTTTTATTGCCTTGATTTGGGATAAATAAGCTTTTGTATTTTCCTGCAAAAGCAGTCCCAACTCGATCCTCTAATAAGCTGGAACTACGTACAATAAGAGGCCCTTCACCAAAATCGTCTAAGGCAAGACTTAAGCCCTTTAATATTTCCGGCGAAAAAGAAGAACTCTTAAATACGTGAATAACATAAGGATATTCTTGTCGCACCAATCCAATCTCCTTGTATTTTTGCTCCAGCATATCTTCTAAGCTATTATAACTCATAAAGTTGAGCAATCCATCGGAGGCGATATACCAAGTTTTAGGAATTTTGATATCTTTAAAAAGGGGGTTCAGTTCATTTTCTTGCTTCAAAATTTGTTGAGCTAAAAACAAACCAGCACTCTTTCCTCCAATTTTACCATGACTGTTTAGTGGATAAATTATTCGTTGAATTAATGTATTGAAATGATCTATATTCAGATGATTTTTCGCTACTTCAATATAATCCGTATGATCGGTTAACAGACGAGTAATCAGAGCAATACGTAAGCTTTTATCGCGCTGAATCGAAAGTAAGGAAGTCGTTGTTCCTAAATGATAAAAACGTTCTACAGCATTGCTAATATCCTCTAAAGAAGAACCCATGTTTTCGAGTTTTTCTGTTAAAAATACGGAGCGGTCTTCAGTTATCCATTTATTGATATGGTTTAAAATATCCTCACGATCGATATTATTGGAAGCTAAATCAAAAATCTCATAACTTAAGGCAATTAAATCATTGTCGGCAACGCGTTCAAAAGGAGCATTGCTTTCTTTATTCATTTCATTTTTACCTTTAAAGGAAGGACTGAATCCTTCGAGTAAATTCTCAGCTCCACTCACATTGGTCCAGCAAAGTGTATTGATCATTTTTCGCGAAATACGAATCAATAATTTTGGATCGGTATGACTGAGCATATCTAAAATGATTTTCCAGTCACTATTATTATCTACTTTTTCACTTTTGGAATTTTTTTCAAATACCTTTTTAAGCTCCAAATGAAGTAAAAATAGTCCAAGGCTTTCGGCAATACTCTTAATCAGTTTTAATTCTTCTTTCAGAAACGGACCTTGATAAGCCTTGGATCTAATCTCATTGTACATCACTTTTATTTGACCAAACGATCTCTCCTGTGCTTGAATATCAGCTGTTAGCGTCCATTTGGACTCTTCAAAACCAAAAGATTTAAAAGTTCCTTGAGCAATGCTGATTTCAACTTTGCAAATATCAGGATATTGCCAACCGGGAGGAATGGCTTTGAGTAAATCATAAGCGGCTTGTTCAATGCTTATATTGTGCTCGTTCAAAATTTCCTGAATTTTATACAGGCAGTTTAATTCTTTGGCACGCTCTTGAAGTTCGCCAATCATCTGATTTAGAGGTTTGTTTTCTGTCATTTGCTTTGTGGTTTAAAAATAATTCCTCGGCCACATTTGCCGTCTACTTCAATTTTTAGCGGATGATTCAAACGAAGGTGGCGCAGATAAAGAGTCTCCTTTAAGCTTTTTTGATGGGTTAACCATTCCCAGTTGATTTGTTTATAGTTGATCTTCTCTACCGAAAAATAAAGCACTTGAAATCCGCTCACATTGTGAAAAAAATGCGAACCTTGACTTTGCTCAAAGTTAATATTATCCAGACTAGCTTCAACAATAGCCTTAGCTCCGGAAATTTGTCCCCAATTGACTGGAATACCAGCGGAAGCATCGGAAGTTCCCCATCTACCAAAACCTATCATTAAGTATTTTCGTTTTTGTTTAAGGAGCTCTTTATTTATTTTTTCTAGTTCGATAGCGATTTCCTGAGTTTTCATCGTATCAAATGATTCCGGTTTTATGTAAATGATATCGCATATTGTTTCATCTATGCCATTTCCTAAAACACGTTCAGAAGAAACGAGTGCCTCATTACTGTAAAATGCTTCATCTCCAATTTCTACTTCCTCAAAAGAAACATTCATTGGCCGTGCCTGCAGAAAACCAAACTGATGAATACCCGTATCAGAAAAACTCAATGCAAATTCTATTTCAACCGGAGCGGAGTAATTTTCTTCGGTGAGCCGCATCAAATTTGTTAAAAGATCATTGAGAGGAGGTTCGTCTAAACGTAAGATGGATGCAAAGTTTAAAATTCTAGGGCCTTTTTTGCCAATACCCATAACGATTCGTCCGGAGCTTACATCCAAAGTGGAAGCAGCATATTTTAAATTTTTTCCTTTATCGGCAATTGTTAAATCGTTTTCTAATAAATATTCGGTTTCCTTAATCGGATTATACGCCGATGGAGCACCCATATTTACTGTCCAAAAACGCGTTTGAGTATTTTTCATCATCTCGTTGATAGAACCAAAGGGAGGATCCAGTTTGGGTAAGGCTGGTGAATAAGACCAGGATAATCCACCATCGACAATTGTTTTCCCCAAACCAAGAGCTAGATTAACTATACCCTCTTTAGGATTGGCATTTCCAAAAGCATAATAATTATAGGATCGGCCAACTCCTGAAATATCGGGATAATACAAATTGTCTTGACGCTTTCCTACCACTTCTTGAATGATGACTGCCATTTTTTCATCTTCTGTTTTATGAGAGCAAGCTCGCATATAATCTTTCGCTGCGTTGAAAAATGTGGAGGCAAAAACAAATTTTATTGCTTCCACTAATTTTCGGAACCGACTATCGGCATCAAGTTGATTATTAGGTGTCATTTTAGTGCCATAAACACCGGCAAAGGGCTCATGCATGGCATCTTCCAAAAGACTGGAAGATCTTATAGCAAGTGGATTATGCACATCTTCAATAAGTGCTCTTAGGTCTCCTAAAATACCAAAAGGCAGTTCTGCTTTTTGAAATGCATGAGCAATTTTATCATCTGATACATTGGAATAAGCAAGGGAGTATAGATTGTTTTGCTTCATAAAAGCATCAAAAACATCTGTACGAAGAACAGTGAGTACTGGAACTCCAACCTCAAATTCAGGATGTTTTTTTGTTTGAAATTTCTCTTTCAACATGGAATGGATACGAAGTAAACCATGTGCTTTTCCTCCAAAAGAACCATTTCCGATATACGTAATCTTATTTTCGGGATGATAAAAGTTTCGGTTGAAACGTGCAATTGTATTTTCGATTTTATCCATATTATTTACGGATTTTATATTATACCCAACCTCTGTCTTTAGATGCCTGCGCTACGCGATCGACTGCAATCAGATAGGCCGCTTGCCGCATGGGCACTTTGTATTTTAAAGCGAAATCGCTCACAGAAACATAGGCTGTAGTCATTTTAAGATCCAGCTTGCTTAATACTTCGTCTTTCGTCCAATAATAATTCATATTGCTCTGAACTTGTTCAAAATAACTACACGTAACACCTCCCGAACCAGCTAAAAAATCAGGAATTGTAAATAGGCCTTTAGCATCAAGAACCTCCCCAGCTTCGGGAGTGGTTGGTCCATTTGCTCCTTCAGCAATAATTTTTACTTTAGGATGAATGCGTGCTACATTATCCATGCTAATTTGATTTTCAATAGCTGCAGGAATAAGGATATCAACTTCCTGTGCGATCCAATCATCCCCAGGTAAAACTTTATAATTCAATGCCAAAGCCTTCTCTTTATCAATGCCTCCAAAGCGATCCGTAATGCTTTTCAATTCAGAATAATCTATTCCGTCTTTTTTATAAAAAGTATAACTGCATTGGTCTTGTTGGCTCCAACTTGCAACACTCAATACTTTACCCCCAATTTGAGAATACAATTCAAAGGCATGTTGTCCTACATTACCAAAGCCCTGAATACTGGCCGTTGTTTCGGAAGCATCCCTATTTAATTCTTTTAAAGCTTCACGCAAAGTGATGATAATCCCATATCCGGTAGCTTCTTTTCGCCCTAAACTACCGCCCATACTTATTGGTTTTCCCGTAATAAATCCTGGGGCTTTGGTTCCAGTCAAAACTTCATATTCATCAAGCATCCAGAGCATATGTTGAGAGTTGGTCATAATATCAGGAGCAGGCACATCAAGATGAGGTCCAATATTCTTCACGATTTGCCTTACCCATCCACGACATAAACGTTCTTGTTCAAAAAGACTTAGGTTGTGCGGATCGCAAACAATTCCACCTTTACTTCCGCCTAATGGAATATCCACGACTGCAGTTTTCCAACTTACCCACATTGCCAAAGCTCTAACAAGATCGATGGTTTCCTGCGGATGAAAACGAACGCCTCCTTTTGAAGGTCCTCGTGCATCGTTATGTTGTACTCGAAAACCTTTAAATATCTGCATGTTCCCATTGTCCATACGAATCGGAATGTTGAAATGAAACTCCCTCATAGGCGTTCTTAATAAATCACGAGTGGCTTGATCGAGCTCCAGAATTTCTGCTGCTTGGTCAAATTGTTTTTGTGCACTATGAAATGCATTATAAGCGGCTGTACTCATTTGGTTTTTGCTTTCACCAAAGATAAGCGAGAAAAGGCTAAAAAAAAAATTTAATGGTCAAGGAAAAAGGATTGATCGTATAATAGGTCAAGAGCTTAGTGGTTTTATTCTTGTTCTTGTGATGAAACTGGAGAATTGATGTTGAGGAATCTTGTTTTTCCTCGTGTTGAAGGGATAAATTCGTTATAATAAATAAAAATATATATTTGTGGCCGGTTAAAAAACAATATGGGTTTTGCTTTGCTCTCGGCTTGAAACCCCCGCTCTATTTAACCGTATATTTTATTTTTCGCCTAAAAGCTAGAAAAAGGCCAAAAAGAATTGTTATTACCAAGGGAAGAAAAACATTTATAACTTGAATAAAAACGAGGTTTTGTTCTACTTTGTTTTTATCCAGCATGCGTAATGTTATTTTCCTCGAACGAATGTTGATTAAGCCATTTTGTTGTGTAAAATAATTTAGTGCATTAACAATAAATTCTTTATTCCCATACGTTTGTTGTGTAAACTGATCAAAACCCAATGGCAAGGGATAGTGTTGATTATAATGCAATTGATTTTTTATCAAATCACCGTCAGCACTAATGATCATACTTGTTTTTACACTTTCGTTTTTTCGTGGTGGCAACTTAAAATTATCTTTTAACACCGGAGGAATTCTATTGGCAAACAAACTTGTGAACGATCCATCTAAAAGCACAACAACTGCTTGGGGTGGCGTTTGATAAAAACGCGCATCGGGCTGCTCTTCAAGCAAGGATAAATCGATAATTGCCGGAGTTGAAACTAATCGTGAATAAAGGGACGATTGTAACAAAATAGTTTTCTTGACATGATCTGTACTCACCGTATCCAAAGTAGATGAAAATTCCGTCATAATGGAATTTAGATTACGTACAATAGCATGCTGAGATTGAGGTATTAAAACAGGAAAATACAGCCAGGGAAGCAGTTCTTGTTGAGGTTGATTACCAATCATTCCTGTGACAATAGGGATGGATCGCGCATTCAAATCGAGCAATAAATTGGCGTTTAATCGAACCCCATATTTGAATAATTGGTCTTCCAGATTGAGCTCGTTTTTTACTGCTACCGTTTGACTACTCAAGCGCAAACTATCCATATTTGCAAAAACAGGATCGATCAACCAAAAAACTTTCCCTCCATACATAATGTATTGATCAATCACGTATTTATCGGCTTCGGAAAATGGCTTTGTAGGTTGAGCAATAATTAGAGCATCAATGATGGGTTTATCGAGAATTTCTTTTGAAGTGGAATCTACGGCGAATAAACTACTCATTCGGCTATCAATGCGCAAACTACCCAAGCGATAAGAAGCACTCAAGGATTGAACAATATCTGCTAAATAAGCGCCTTGTAATTCGCCATGTCCATCTAAAAATGCTACGGTAGGTTTTCTTTCTTCAACCAAAGCAAGCAATGCCGAAGTTAAATTATATTCGAGGTTTTCTATCGAATTATTCAGCACGCGTTCCGGAGCAACACCTAGTTGGCTTTTTAATAATTCAACAGGAATTTCCTTACCTTTATATTGAATGATTAGACTCGGAAAAATAAGTATTTGACTTTTGCCCTCTTTTTTATTTACATGTAAATTGGTCGGCTGCAAGCCTTTATCTACAAGCTCTTGAATTAATATTTTCCGTTTCTCTTTATTGGCTATGCCAGATGGATTAACAAAAGTATATTCAATAAAGGGGCTGCAGGCTTTAAATTCCTCCAGCATATCGCGGGTTTCATTGCGTAGTTTTTTAAATCCTGCAGGGAAATCACCTTCCAAATACACCTTAAAATAAGCGTAATCGTCTAATTGTTGGAGTGTTTTAATGGTTCCTTCCGAGAGCGTATATCTTTTTTCGGCTGTTAAATCAAATCGTAAATAAACCTTGGCAACCAAAAGGTTTAGCAAGAAAAGGACAAGAATCCCAAAGGCAAGTCGGAAAAGGCTTTTTTGACGATTATTTCTTTTATGCATTTGTTTTTTATCTACCATTTCCTACGACTTAAAAGGGTGTGAGTAAATAATAGAAATAGTCCGGAAAGGCTAATGAAATAAACCAAATCGCGTAAATCGATAACCCCACGCCGAATAGAAATATAATGCGCCTGAATGCCGAGAGATTGAACAAACAAATCGAAATTTCCGAATAAATCGAGTGAATAAATAATTTCAAAACCAAGATAAGCAAAAGCGGAAAGTGTAGTTCCAAGAACAAAAGCCACCATTTGATTGTCAGTGATTGCCGATGAAAAAAGACCAATAGATACAAAAGCAGCTGCTAAAAAGAGCAAGCCAATATAAGATCCCCAAACGACTCCCAAGTCGAGGTTCCCAACTGGAAAACTAAACCAGTAAACACTAAAAACATAAATCAGGCTTGGGATTAAAGCAATGACAACCAGACTTAATGCGGCTAAATATTTTGCGCCAATTATTTGCCAATCGCTTAATGGTCGTGTAAAAAGAAGCTCTATGGTTCCGGTTTTTTGTTCTTCGGAAAACAAGCGCATACTAATGGCAGGAATTAAAAATAAAAAAACGATGGGAGCGAGCATAAAAAAGGAATCAAGATTAGAATACCCGAAATTGAGGATATTGTATTCCGTTGGAAAAACCCACAAAAAAAGTCCGTTAATAAGCAGAAACACTATAATTACAATGTAACCAATGAGTGTATTTAAAAAAGCGGCTATTTCTTTTTTGTAGAGTGTAAACATGAAAAAAAACTGTTTTCTGGTGCTTTAAGACAGCACTTCAATTCTTACTACATCATCAATTCCCAAACCAAGTAAACTGCTTGCTTTTCCTTTGTTTATGGCTATTTCTAGATTATTTTCCGAATCAAAAAGAGCCAATAATTCACCTTCGCTCACATCCATATAGGATTGGCTAATCGTTGTGATCTCATAATTTCCTGCACGTAAGAGAATTTTAAATTTCTTGCTTTTTACCACTTTATTAAACAGGTTTTCGGTAATATTGGTGATCACATTTTGATAACTATCAATATAAATTACTTTTCCTTTGATCAGGTTGGATTCAATAACGGGTTTAAATGACATTTTATTGGTTAATGAATCTCTTTTCTCGCCAAGCTGTTCAATATCATTGCCTTCAATTATGTGCATTGCCGCTTGTACAAATACATCTTTGCTTGGAAAAGAAAAACGGTTAGAAGTCTGAATAATGTCAAGTTCTATAATCAATTCAGGGTTTTCGTCAAACATCAAAGCAAAAATGCCATTATCAGCACCAATAAAATAATGCTCTTTATATTTAATTAAGACATGAGGCATTTTTATGGAAGCTTCTGTGTTTACACCAACAATATGAATCGTGCCTTCGGGAAAATTCTTGTAGGCGCTTTTTAAAATAAACGAAGCTTGGTTTAAATCAAAAGGAGGAATCTCGTGAGAGATATCAATAAGCGTAATACTAGGAATACTGCGTAAAAATGCTCCTTTAACCGAAGCTAGATAATGATCTTTTAGGCCCCAGTCTGATGTTAATGTTATGATTGGCATTTGATAAAGTTTTAAAGAGAAAATTTGTTTTCAAAGATACCAAAAAATCCATTCTTCAATTTTATGATTTGAAGTGAAATTTAGGAGGAAATATTTTAGAAAAAAATATTTAAATCAAGCCATTATTTTTCTGAAATTTGCTTGAATAAAACAAAAACGTTTCCATGGGAGAAAAAGTGCTTTCCGTCGAAGGCTATGATCCGTTGGTAATCTTTGGAGCCAACGAAAATAAACTAGAAATTATCAGGCATTTATTTCCTCAATTAAAAGTAATTGTTCGGGGTGAAATGATCAAGCTGGTTGGTCCTGAGGATGCAATTAAAAGTTTTGAAATTTATTTCGATCAAGTTTTAATGCATATTGAACAGTACCATACGGTTTCAGAAGCAGATTTGGAAATGATCGCTAGTTCAGATCCGGAAATTACAAAAAAGTTTCTTCCTGATGATGTTTTAGTCCACGGTAGAAACGGAGCTCAAATTAAAGCGCGGACGGAAAATCAGCGAAAAATGGTGGAATCGGTTAACAAAAACGATTTAACTTTTGCCATTGGCCCGGCAGGAACCGGAAAAACATATACAGCAGTTGCTCTTGCTGTTCGTGCTTTAAAAAACAAAGAAGTCAAACGTTTAATATTAGCTCGCCCGGCAGTAGAAGCCGGAGAGAGTTTAGGATTTTTGCCCGGTGATATGAAGGAAAAGCTTGATCCTTATATGATGCCCCTTTACGATGCCCTTCGTGATATGTTGCCCGGTGCAAAACTGGAAAAATATCTGGAAGATGGAACCATCGAGATTGCACCTCTGGCTTATATGCGTGGACGTACTTTAGATCAGGCTTTTGCTATTCTCGACGAAGCTCAAAATGCAACTCCCAATCAGTTGAAAATGTTTTTAACTCGAATGGGCAATACAGCAAAATTTATTGTTACAGGCGATATTACGCAAATAGATTTACCTAAGAAACAACAATCGGGTTTGGTTCAGGCAACTAAAATTCTAAAAAACATTTCAGGTATTGAAATAATTTATTTGGACGAGAAAGATATTGTACGCCATCCTTTGGTTGGAAAAATTATCAAGGCTTATCAAAAGGATGAAAACCAAATTGGTTTTCTTTCGAAAATGGATTATCGTAATACAGATGATTAATATTGCATATCTTTACATTAATAAATAGACGTTTATAAAATATTACAAATGAACACCATCGTTAAATCAGATTTTAGTTTCCCGGAAATGACCCATGTTTATAAAGGTAAAGTGCGGGATGTATACACCATTCACGACGACCTGTTGGTGATGTTAGTAAGTGATCGAATTTCGGCTTTTGATGTGGTTTTACCTAAGGGAATTCCTTATAAAGGACAAGTGTTGAATCAGATAGCTGCCAAATTTTTGGATGCTACTTCCGACATTGTCCCCAATTGGAAAATTGCTACTCCCGATCCCATGGTAACAGTAGGGATTCAATGTGAACCCTTTCCAATCGAAATGATTATTCGTGGCTATTTAACCGGTTCATCCTGGCGTACTTATAAAAGTGGTGAAAGGGAAATTTGTGGAGTTCCAATTCCTGATGGTATGCGTGAGCATGAGCGTTTTGCTCAACCTATAATAACTCCAACAACAAAAGCAGAACAAGGGGCTCATGATGAAGATATTTCTAAAACACGAATCTTGCGAGGCGGATTGGTTTCTCCTGAAGACTATGCCTTGTTGGAAAAATTTACTAGAGAACTTTTCGAACGAGGAAGTCAAATGGCAGATGAAAGAGGACTTATTTTGGTAGATACTAAATACGAGTTTGGGAAAAAAGATGGTCGGATTTATCTGATTGATGAAATACATACTCCGGATTCTTCTCGCTATTTTTATAAAAAAGGGTATGAAGAGCGTTTTGCTAAAGGTGAACCCCAAAAACAGCTTTCTAAAGAATTTGTCCGGGAATGGTTGATGGAAAATGGATTTCAAGGCAGGGATCAAGATGTACTTCCTGAAATGACTGATGAATTTATTAAGTCGGTGTCCGATCGTTATATTGAACTATATGAACAAATTACGGGCGAAAAATTTGTAAAAGTTGATGCATCTAATATTTTAAGACGCGTAGAAAAGAATATTCTTTCTTTTCTTGCGAATGCATAATTATTCATACGAATACGTTTTGTCCTACCTTATAAAAGCTCAGGTGAGAAATAGTTCATTTGAGCTTTTTTCTAGTTTGTTTATCTTTTGAATGAGGGATTAAAAAATAATTGATTATTATTGTCTTTAATAGTAAACTCGGAATGAAATACATAAGCTTATTAATAGTCTTTCTTTTTCAAACTTTAGGACTCCAAGCACAAGAAATTCCTCTTGGACATTGGCGCGATGAATTGCCTTATAATCAACTTGTTGCTATTACCGAATCAGATGATTTTATTTATGCGGCAACTCCTTATAGTTTGTTGAGTTACAATAAAAAAGGAGGTGTTCTCGATCGAATCTCTAAAGTGAATGGCTTAAGTGATTTTGGTGTGAGCACTTTAAACTATGATGTAAATCACAAGACTTTGTTGGTTGCGTATTCCAATGCCAATATCGATTTAATTAAAGAGGGTCAGGTCATCAATTTATCCGATATTAAAAGAAAAGCGATACTTGGTAACAAGACGATAAACGATATCTTTTTTATCGATCAGTTTGCGTATTTGTCTTGTGGCTTTGGCATTGTCGTTGTAGATATTGAAAGGGAAGAAATAAAAGACACCTATTATCTTGGTGATCAAGGCGAAAATGTGGAAGTCTTTGATCTGGATATTTTAGGTGATGAACTATTTGCAGCAACCGCAAAAGGAATTTATCGGGCAAATAAAAACAATCCTAATCTGGCAAACTATAGCAATTGGATAAAGTTAAACCATCTCCCTTTTCCCGATGATCCATATAATCACATGGTCGCTTTTCATGATTATCTTGTGGTAAATCGACTCACCAATGTTAAAGGGGATCAGCTGTTTGCCGTAACCGGAAATACTTGGATTGAAGTGTTTTCTCATATGGAAGACAAAACTTTAAATCTGGATGTGAGCAAGGAGCAGCTCTTTATATCACATAATCATTCCGTAGGAATTTTAAACACCGATTTTTCTTTTAATCGTGAACTCATTTCGTATAATTTAGAGAATGAAATTACACCTCAGCCAGGAGCTGTTTTAAAATCGACAGATGGAAATTATTATTTGGCCGATAGACAACAGGGATTGATGATTTCTTCGGATTTGCAAGTTTTCCAAAGCGCCCTCCTGAATGGTCCGTATACGACTAAAGTATTTGATATGGATGTTGTTGGGTCTAAAGTGGTGGTCGCTTCTGGCGGTAGAGATGAGTCTTTTGGTAATGTTTATTTGAAAGATGGTGTTTTTGTTAATACAGAGGGTTTTTGGGAAAATATAAATAGATCGAATACGCCTGCTTTGGACACCGTTTACGATTTTGTTTGTGTTGCTATAAATCCAAATAATCCAAATGAATTTGCTGTAGGAAGCTGGGGAAAAGGCTTATTTACTTTTAATGAAAATGGTTTTGTTGAAGCTTATGGGCGAGGGAATAGCAGCTTAACGCCAAACTCCACTTACGGTCATATCATGCGCTTGGGAGGTGTGGCTTATGATTCTAAAAATAATCTTTGGGTAGCATCTGCTGAATCTAATGCTTTATTGCATAAACGGGAACCTTCGGGCAAGTGGACTGCGTTTGAATTTGGGGCTTGGAGTTCATATAACATAAGAGATATGTTGGTAGATAATCACGATTATTTATGGATGCCTGTACGAATTGGTGGAGCATATTCACTTTTAGTGTTTGACGAAAGTCAGTCAACCAATCAACAGCTTAAAGGTTTAAACAGTGCAAAAGGATATGGGAATATTCCCGGTTCTCAGGTATTCTCTCTGGCAAATGACTTGGATGGAGAAATATGGATAGGAACGGATGAGGGAATCGCCGTAATTTATCAGCCCGAAAATATTTTTTATGGCGGTAATTATGATGCTCAGAAAATAATAGTAGAGCGAGATGGTTATGCGCAGTATTTGCTCGAAAGTGAAAAAGTAAAGGTCATTGTGGTGGATGGAGCCAACCGGAAGTGGGTAGGAACAGAAAGAGCCGGAATTTTCTTGCTTTCTGCGGATGGTCAGGACGAATTATTGCATTTTACAATGGAAAATAGTCCGTTGTATTCTAATAATATTACCTCAGTTGGGATTACAGATCAGGGGGAAATTTTTATAGGTACGGATCAAGGATTAATTGTGTATAAAGGGACAGCAACGACAAGTAATAAGGATGGTTTTTCTGATATATATGCTTATCCCAATCCTGTTCGTCCGGATTATTTTGGGCCGATTGCCATTAAAGGACTGACGCATGATGCTTTTGTTAAAATTACGGATATCAGTGGACGTTTGGTGAACGAAATTCGTTCCGAAGGAGGTCAAGCAATATGGAGTGGAGAAAACTTGCAAGGCAACCGTGTACAAACGGGTATTTATCTTGTTTTTATTGCTAATACGGATGGATCCGAAAGTATGGTGACGAAAATTATGTTTATCCACTAGATTGGTTTTATACGCTTTTTGATTTCGCCTAAGGTATATCTGGTTAAATATACAATAAAAATTGTATTTATATACGATATTTGTTTGTTGAAAACTTAATTGAATCAATCATCGCCTACGGCCAATATTAAATATTATTTTTGCATTTATGAATCAAAAAAACTTCGAAAAAAATACACTGGTCAAAAAAAGGACTAATTCTCCCGGTAATCTAATTGCAGGATCAGGAAAAATACCACCACAAGCCTTAGATTTTGAAGAGGCCGTTTTAGGTGCTCTAATGTTAGAAAAAAATGCCCTTACTGCCGTTATTGATATTTTAGAACCCGAAGTTTTTTATAAACAGGCACACCAAAAAATTTTTAAAGCCATACAAAAACTGTTTGCTAGCACAGAGCCTATCGATATTCTTACCGTTTCTAATCGGCTAAAATCGGATGGCGAATTGGAAGAAGTGGGAGGTGCTTATTATATTACACAATTAACCAATCGAGTAGCATCCTCTGCAAATATTGAATTTCATGCCCGTATTTTATTACAGAAATATGTACAACGCGAGTTGATTCGGGTGTCGTCGGAAACGATTAAAGATGCTTTTGAAGATAGTACTGATGTGTTTGAATTGCTCGATCAGGCAGAACAGCAGTTGTTTGATATCAGCGAAAATAATTTCCGAAGAGAGTCTTATGATATGCAGAGTTTAGTTCGGGAATCCATTGCCGAAATTGAAGCCGCAAAAAATTCAGAAGGAAGCTTACGTGGAATTCCTTCCGGGTTTACCGATTTAGACAGACTTACCGCCGGATGGCAAAAATCAGATTTGGTGGTTATTGCCGCGCGACCCGGTATGGGGAAAACGGCTTTTGCCCTTACTTTATCAAGCAATGCCGCTATGGCAAAAAAACCTGTTGCCATTTTTTCTTTGGAGATGTCGGCTGTGCAGTTGACAACTCGATTGATTTCTGCTGAAGCTGAAATTACTTCAAATAAATTAAAGAGAGGCGATTTAGCAGAACATGAATGGGAACAGCTAAACACAAGAGTAAAAGCCTTGGTTGATGCCCCCATATTTATTGATGATACGCCAGCGCTTTCCATTTTTGAATTGCGTGCCAAATGTCGGCGACTGAAAGAACAACACAATATTGAACTGATTATTGTCGATTATATTCAATTGATGCGTGCCGGCGATACGGCAGGAAATCGTGAGCAGGAAATCAGTACCATATCGCGTTCTTTGAAAGCCTTAGCCAAAGAACTTAATGTTCCTGTTTTGGTTCTTTCACAATTGAATAGATCGGTTGAAACCCGTGGAGGTTCTAAAAAACCACAGCTTTCCGATTTACGTGAATCCGGAGCTATTGAGCAAGATGCCGATATGGTGATATTTATTTATCGCCCTGAATATTATGATATTACCGAGGATGAGCAAGGTAGTGATATGACAGGAAAAGCCGAAATTATTATTGCTAAACACCGGAATGGTGCACTCGATTCTGTAAACTTGCGATTTATTGGACAGTTTACAAAATTCGTAGATGATGTTCCATTTGGCTCGACAGGAGGAGTACTTTCGGGCTTGTCTCCTTCTTCTGATTTTGACCAAAATCAATCCCCTATGACGATGACACGTCAATCGCGGATGAACGATGAGGATGCAGATATTCCTTATTAAATCAGATATTCCCGTTTCTTATTTCAGAACGATGAATAATTGCTGCAATTGTTGAATCGCCCGTAACGTTCACCACCGTACGAATCATATCCAGCGGGCGATCAACAGCAAAGATTAAAGCTATTCCTTCTGTTGGAACACCAATGGCAGTCAAGACAATCACCAACATTACAATACCTGCGCCTGGCACGGCGGCCGATCCTATAGAAGCTAAAGTAGCTGTAAGCACAATGGTTAATTGCTGTCCCAAGTTTAGATCCATTCCGAAAGCAGAAGCAATAAAAACAGCCGCAACAGCCTGATATAAGCTGGTTCCATCCATATTGATGGTGGCTCCAATTGGTAAAACAAAACTGGTTACGTCATTTGAAATATTTAGTTTTTTTTCACAGCAATCCATGGTTACCGGTAGTGTAGCGGCACTTGAACTTGTAGAGAAAGCCAGCATTTGAGCGGGAACAATTCCTTTGTAGAAATCACGATATTTGATTTTTGTAAAGAGTTTCAAGAAAATAGGGTAAACGATAAAAATTAAAATCATTAAACCCAATATCACCGTAAAAGCATAAAGCCCCAAGGAAGTAAATAAAGCGGAATCGCCTTTCATTTCTACAATAATATTTCCTAATAATGCAAAAACCCCCACGGGAGCAAATTCCATAATGAGGTCAATCATTTTTAATATGACCGAATTCATACTGACAAAAAAACGGGTGACCGGCTCGGTAGTTGATTCGGGCAATAAAATAATTGAAATACCTAAAAAGATGGCAAAAAAGATGACCTGAAGCATACTGGAGTTTTCCGACATCGCATTGGTCAGGTTTTCAGGAACCATATCAACCAAAAATTTCAAGGGCGAATCGTCTTTTACGCTAGCCGCATCTTGTTGTTTTTTGCTTATCTCAGATCCGTAGTGTTGTTCTAATACTTGTTGTTCATTTTTTGGAAAAGAGGAGCCTGGATCGATGATATTTACCAAGAACAAACCTAAACTTACCGCAATAACCGTTGTTAAGATATACATGCTCAAGGTTTTTAATCCCATGCGAGAAAGCTTTGAAATGTCTTTCAGATTGGCAATTCCACTAACCAAGGAAAATAAAATTAAAGGAACGGCGATTAGTTTTAGCAAATTGATAAAAATGGTTCCAAAAGGTTTGATCCAATCGCTGGTAAAACCTTCCATATCGAAGTTTACAGTTATTAAACCGTAAGCAATACCAAGAACCATCCCAATTAATATTTTCCAGTGTAAGGCGAGTTTTTTCTTTTTCATTCCAGTAAATTATTGTGGGCTCAAAGTTAATGGCTTTATTTTATTTTCAAAATCGGATTTTTATTCGGTTTTGCAGAAGAAAGAAGATCTTTAGCTATTTCATTAAAAACCATTTCATTTTTCTCTTGAAAACTATAATTAGTTTTGTTTCCATTTTTTAGCCAATAAACTTTATCTGAAGATTTTAGGTAATCGGTTAACCCTTCTTTTTGACCTCTTTTTGAGTCGTCCTGAATAAGAATAATTTCATTGCTTGTTTTTCGAATCTCTTTCCAAGTATTCAGCGGAAAAGAAGTAAAGTAGGAGTAAGGCAACCACCAAAAACGTTTTTTTGCCTGATCATCTCCGTAAGAAAAAGAAGGGTTTTCCAGAATAAGAGCTCTTGCCGGATGGTTAACGGCTAGTTGTGATGCAATAGAGCCGCCAAATCCCTGCCCAACTATAACCAGCTTGTTTTCATTAAATTGTGAGTGCGCAAAACGATACCAGTGCTGTGCATCAGAAAAAAGATCATTTTCATTTGTGAGCTCTCCAACACTTAATGCAGATCCACGATAACCGGTTATTAATACATCGAATCCATTTTTGTAATAGGTGTTCTCACTCATTTTCAGCTCACGAATATCGATATCTGCATCGGGGAAAAGAAGAACTAAGGCTTTTTTTGTTTTATGCTGAAACCAAAGGCCATGAAGGTTTAAATTTTTATTAATAGGCAAGTTAAGTTCCTGAAAATCTTCGTCGAAGTTATAGGGAGTTTCGCTGGTATAGCTTGGGGATTGGATAATAAATCGGCCTTCGTTTTTGAAGAATTGCTGAACAAGCAAAACATAGATCGCCCCTACAGCAAAAAGTATATAATAGAATTTCCGCGATTTAAACATCTTTTTTTTGGCAAAGATAGACAGATAAAACGCTAATTTTGCAAAGAAAAATAATTGTAATGCCAAATTTTTGGAAGGAACTTAAAAATCCCGCTTTTTTGCTGGCTCCTATGGAGGACGTGACGGATACCGCTTTTCGTGAAATTATTTTGCGTCTGAGTCATCCTGATTATTTACAAGTGCTTTATACCGAATTTACAAATACCGATGGTTTATGTCATCCTATCGGAAGAGACAAAGTAAAAAGCCGGTTGCAAGTCAACGCTTCTGAGCAAAAATTACTAAAAGAAAAAGATGTAAAATTGGTTGCTCAGATATGGGGAAACAAGCCGGAAAAATTCTACGAAGCAACTAAATTTATCTCTGAAAATTATGATTTTGATGGAATAGACATCAATATGGGATGCCCCGTAAAAAAGGTTGTTAAGCAAGGTTCTTGTTCAGCGCTTATTCAATTTCCTGATTTGGCAGGAGAAATTATTCAAGCGACTAAAGAAGCAACTAAATTACCTGTAAGCATAAAAACCCGGACAGGTTTGGGGAAGCATGTAACGGAGGAATGGATTGATTTTCTTTTGTCACAAGATCCTGCAGCTATTATTTTACATACGCGCACCCAAAAAATGCAGACCGATTTTCCGGCCGAATGGGAAGAAATGGGGAAAGCTCTGGCTGTGCGAAGAGCGTCTAAACTTTCTATTCCAATTATTGGTAATGGCGATATTTTTTCGATGAAAGATGCCAAAGAAATTTATGCTAAATATCCGGTGGATGGCTTTATGATTGGACGTGGTATTTTTCATAATCCTTGGTTTTTTAATCCTGATTTTAATCCAAGTATTAAAGACAAATTAGATACATTACTAGAGCATAGTCGACTTTACGTGGAGACTTGGGGGAAAAAACGGAATTTTCAGGTTTTGAAGCGTTTCTTTAAAATCTATGTCAACGATTTTAATGGTGCCGCTGCTTTGCGAGCTCGGCTTATGGATACTAATGATTTGGAGGAAGTGGAAAATATTATTGGTTCTTTTAAAAAGTTGCATACTATCAAATAAAGATCTTTGCAAAACTGGTTTTTAGTCATTTCGAGGCCAAACACCTTGAAAAAAGGCACATACTGTAATATGACAACATAAGAATACCGAATACGGATTAACGATTTTTGATATATTTTAGTACTGTAAGCACGTTATATAATAGCCCTAGACTATAGTAACATAGAGGAAAAGAGCCGCCCCGGAGATTATTATAAGCAATGCTGTCAGAACAGCGGCGATAGACTTTTTAATGAAAGTGCTATTTATAAAACATAGCTTTGAAAGATCATTATAAAAGACAAAATCGCAACACCCAAATATACAACGTATTATAAAATATTGTCATTGGTAATATTTGCAAGGAACATGTTAACGTTTTAATCTTAATTATAATCCAAACGGGTTTTTTCATCCGCCATTGTTGGCTTAAGGTTTTCTTCCCATTCTGCAGATTCCCAAGTATTTATTGCATCGTGTGTAATTTTGTATTTTTCCGGAATGGGATGAGTT
>JAGGUP010000178.1 GCA_021158405.1 Bacteroidales bacterium | reverse complement strand
CTGTATTTAAGGCTAATGGAGAAATTATATCCATTTTTGTCAAAATCATTAAAAAAATAAGCAGAACAAATTATTTTGTTCATTGACAAAACCGGATTAAGCACAAAAACCTACATTAATCCAAGAACGCGAATATTATTTCTTCTAAAAGACAATAAAAACCTTCGTTAAGTACATAGCTCGAAATTTGGCGGGTGTAGTTCAACACAGACTCATCGCTGGGTCTTGCAGACTGCTCAGAGACCTATTTATTAGCAGCTTTTAGTTTTATTCATTTCCAATCCTTTAAAGGAATAGTCCATGTGTCTTTATCAAAATCAATTGTTCCTCCAATTTCCTCTTTTACAATTCTTTCTATTACAATTAATCCTTTTTTAGCCATACTATCAAAAGAATCGATACCATTATTGGGAAAATTTTGTCTGGTTCTATGAATATTATATCGATCTGAAAATTTTCTATCGAAAGCTTCCTCTATACCATCTTTTCCAATCATGAAGCCAATTAACCCGCCCCATGTGGCGGTTGGATTATCTGAATCCCATCCTGATAGCGTTCCAATTTTAATGGTTTGCTTTAAATCACCTTCTCCATAAAATAAACTTACCAAACTTGCCGCAAAGTTTATTCCCGCTGCAAAGCAGCCATTACAGTATAAGTTTTTTGAGGTAATATCGTATCCATCTTCTTGGTTGACCTGATATCTGTTGTAAATTGAATCTCTTGTTTGTTCCCAGGGGATACCCGACTCATGCAATTTTCGTGTATAATCAAACATGTGAGCCGCATATGAACCATTGGGAAGAACCTCTCTTGCTTGATCTGCCATCCAATATATTTTCTGGCTCATAGTTTTTCTGGCATCCGCTAAAGAAGCTAAAGAATACATGGTTACATAAAACTTTGAAATATGTTCGGACTCTTCTCTAGCCGTTGTTTGAATTGGTAAACGAGCGATTTTTAATGCAACATCAGGTCTGGCAGGAGCAAATAATCCAAATATCTCTGTAGTTAATTGTGCATCGATCATTTCAAAATATTCGTTGTTATTCGGATGTCCCGTTTCAGGAGGGAAAACTCCATTCTTCATTAAATCAAATGCTTTTTGATTGGATACCCACAAAAAATTTTCCTCTTCTGGTTTGATATGTTTTAACCAGCCATCACGTATTTGTTTCGGAGATAAAATACACGTATTGTTTGTATAAAGAAGATGCTGGTACATATATTCTATATCCGTATCATCATCCGATCCCCAAATCTCATTGGTATCTTTAAATATAAAATTAATGGTGGGGGATAAGTCACTTGGAATACCTTCTCCCCAGATACTGGGCTGATCGGGTTTACCCCAGTCCTCTCTAGTGTAAAAATCTCCAGTTTTAATTTCTCCTATATTGCCGATTTTATCCATCTCTGTGATGAGCCCAGTCCAATTGGCAATACATTGACCCAACCAAAAACCATATAATTGATCTTTATATTTATCTCGTGAGATAATGATATATGTATCCTTCTTTTGGATGGTGGTACTTTCCTTTGTGTCCTTCTTCTTGCTTTCAATGTTGCAGGCGGACAATGAAATCAAGCATAGTGATATTACGATATAGCATTTCATAATTGCTGCTGACGATTGGGCTATGCGGAGTTGCGATTTAATTACCATAATCTTTCCTGTTCATATGTAACGTTAAAGATGTAAAAATTTTCCAACTATTCATCAAATTAGCAATTACGTATGAGCCTTTTTATTGTGCTTTCGTGCGTTTTTATTTCATACAATTTGGTAGTATTTCTAAAAATCCGACACAGTTGTCATAATTTAGTTCGTAGAAGTTTACACCGAGATTTATTGTTTTATAATATTCTTGTTGATGGATTTTATAGTATTCTTCTGATGGAATTTTCCAAAATTTCCGACCTAGTTTTTCAGCAATAAACCATTTTTCAAGCAATCGAGCAGCTCGCCCATTTCCATCTCTAAAGGGGTGAATATGGACAAAACGTAAATGAATTAGAGAAGCAAAATAAAACACCTCAGCCTCGGTTAAAGATTCACCGAGTAGTTCTTGAATATTGACAAAAAAAGTTTTCATTTCCCTTTTTACGAATTCTGGTTCAACGGCTAAATATGCGAGGCCTGTTTTTCCAAATACACCAATTTGTTCTATTCGATATTTCCCTCTTTTGCTTTTAATTAATAAGGTTTTTGAAAATATTTTGTGACAATGTAATAGGTTTGTTTCTGATAATTTGTTTTTTTGCGCGAACTCATAAGCTTCTATTAACTGTTCGATTTCCTCAATTTCTTTTCCAACTTTGAACTTTTCTTTACTAAGTTCATAATTCATAAAAGAGTTAAGGTCAATACTATTTCCTTCGATATTGGAAGAGTAAACAGCTGAGGCTTTTGTGAGATATTCAAAATCACCTTTATTTTCAGTAAAGTCGAATTTTTTAATCAAATCAGAAATTTTATTTCCAATTTGTTTTGAATATTGAATGAAGTACTTTTTGTCTGTAATATTCATTTAAACTGATTTTTATCTAACCCAAAGATAAGCATTTCGAGTGGAATTTTAAGGCCTTTAGGGTGTTATTTCGCATGAAGCACAATGGTTTGGCTCTGCGTAGTTTGGGATTTTGAAATAATTAATTTTCAATTTATTACTAATTTTATTTAATGCTAACAACAATAATATTAGCATGTTACCCAAATTACGTATGAGCCTTTGTTGAACTAAATCCGCCTACGCGGATAGCAT